>NZ_JAGHQV010000080.1:0-13468 GCF_017744175.1 Thalassotalea sp. G20_0
AGAAGAGATCATTACCCAGGTGGCGCTGGGCAGTTTGGGGGCCGTGCATGGCAAGCCTGCCGGGCAACGGCAGGCGGAAATAGCAGCGCGGCTGCAAATCGAAGCGGAGGAGTTTGCCCAGACTCCGGTTTAATGATGGAACCCATGGGCAACAAACTACCGGGCCAGGAGGCTGACCCGTTTACGTTGATCGGTTGAGTTCAGGTTAGCGGGAACGCATCTTCAGATGCGGGCTGAAACGTTTGGCACTGCCTTTCACCTTCCTGGCCTGCACTTCGTTCTTTTTCAGCTGGTCCCGGGGCTTTTTGTGGAAGGCGAGCGCTGGGACGGGTCAACCAGTGCGGCAAGGGCGTCGATATCCGATTTTTCCAAGTCGCTTCTTTCCGAGTAAGCCTTGAATTATCAAGGGCTGAGGCCATAAGTCAGTGCCACTGGTAGTTGACCCCATATCATAATGACAGAAGGAACCCATCAATTACATTGAAACCGTATACTAACCATGCAAACTGACCTGAGCCAGATCCATTAACTCACGATTGGCAACGGCAAACATGGCCAGATCGGCCTGTGGAGCACTGCGTATATCGGCCAGCATACTCTGCCAGCGGGCTACCAGAGCATGGTTATCCATAATCCATTTATCAATGGTTTGTTCAATGGGTACGCCATCCTGCGCCATGGTAATGAGCCCTTCGGATAATTTACGCTGCTGCCAGCTCAGTTCGTCCCTGGCGCTGTCCCGTGCCAGAGACTGCCAGTGATTAGTCACCTCCAGCTGCGACAGGGCATTACCATACCAGGTCAGCTCCAGGCGAGAGCCTATGGTAAAGAAAGTCCTGATGGCTACCTCCAGGGGAACCCCGGTTTCGTCGGCTACCCTGATCACGGGCAACACACTCAACAGATAACGCTGCCCGGCAACCACCAGAGCCAGCGCCTGTGGAACGCCTTGTGCAACCATACTGTCAACGGCCTTGTCCAACTCTGCCTTTTCTTCTTCACCGAGGGATTCGGTAAAACAGGAGAGGAATTTCTCCACCCTGGGCCCATAATGTTCAACACACTCGGCCGGTATCAGGTCCTGACGCTTCAGACGGATAAACCAGCGGGTAGTCCGCCTCACCAGCTTGATCAATGCGCCCATCATCCGGTACTGCAAGGCACTGGAAACCTTATGATCCAGTTGCTCAATCATCATCCAGTAACGGGAAACATTAAACACATCACGACTGGCACTGAAAGCACGGGCGATCTCGGCCGATGACGCCCCCGTGGTCATCTGCAGCCGATAAACAAACGTAATCCCCATCATATCAATCAGATGATTGGCAATCTGGGTAGAGATAATCTCCTTGCGCAGACGATGTTTTCTGATCTCCTCCGGGAAGCGGTCCACCAGAATCCGGGGAAAGGCACTGTATAATTCCTGGGTAAGATATCGATCATCAATCACCGTCGAGTTCAGTAACGCTTCTTTCAGGTCAGCTTTACTGTATGAAATCAACAGAGACAGTTCCGGCCGTGTTAACCCCTGCCCATTAGCGGCCCGTTCGGCCATCGCTTCATTATCCGGCAAAAACTCAATGGTTCTGTCCAGCTTACCCCGTTCCTCAAGGTGCTGCATAAAACGACGATACTCACCCATTCTTGAGGCAACGTCCGACTCAACCACAGAAATGGCCTGTGTCTGACGGTAGTTATTGGTCAATACCAGGGCGGCCACTTCATCGGTCATGCTTTCCAGCAGCTGGTTTCGCTGTTTAATGGTCATATCGCCATTGGCGACCATATCATTCAGAAGAATCTTGATATTGACCTCATGATCAGAACAATCAACGCCACCGGAATTATCAATAAAGTCGGTATTCAACCCACCGCCCTTCAGCGCATACTCCATACGCCCCAGTTGACTCAGCCCAAGATTACCCCCTTCCCCGACCACACTGGCCTGAACTTCACAACCATTAATTCTCAGTGGGTCATTGGCCTTATCCCCCACGTCGCTGTGGGTTTCGTTCATTGACTTGATGTAGGTACCGATACCGCCATTCCATAACAGATCAACCGGGGCCCGCAGCATGCAGCGAATCAACTCATTGGGTGGCAGATGATTGGCGGTAATGCCAAAGCGTTGCTTCATGGCAGGCGTGATGACAATGGACTTTGCCTGACGGGAAAAAACGCCCCCACCTTCAGAAATAAGACTGGTGTCGTAGTCTGTCCAGCTGGAACGGGGCAATTCAAACAAACGACGGCGCTCGGCAAAACTCTGATAAACATCCGGATCGGGATCAACAAAAATATGCAGATGGTTGAATGCACCGATTAAAGCAATGGTTTCGGAGCACAACATACCATTGCCAAAAACATCTCCACCCATATCGCCAATACCAATGGTAGAGATCACATCCTGCTGGACATTTATCCCTTTTTCCCGGAAGTGTCTCTGCACCGAAACCCAGGCACCTCTGGCGGTAATCCCCATCTTTTTGTGGTCATAACCCACACTGCCGCCAGAAGCAAAAGCATCCCCCAGCCAGAAGTTGTAATCCTGCGCAATGCCGTTGGCGATATCGGAAAACGTTGCCGTGCCTTTATCAGCGGCCACCACCAGATAACTGTCACTGTCGTCATACATCACCACACCATCCGGATGAACCACGTCACCTTCCACCAGATTATCGGTGATATCCAGCAGTCCTCTGATAAAGGTTTTATAACAGCGTATACCCTCTTCCATCATCGCTTCCCGGCTGCCATCAACCGGTAACTGTTTGGGCACAAAACCGCCTTTGGCACCCACGGGGACAATAAGGGCATTTTTCACCTGCTGGGCTTTAACCAGTCCAAGAATTTCCGTTCTGAAATCTTCCACCCGGTCAGACCAGCGCAAACCGCCACGGGCCACTTTGCCCCCTCTCAGGTGCACACCTTCGACAATGGGCGAGTAGACAAAAATTTCATACAGTGGCACCGGTTTGGGAATGTCCGGTATCTCCCTCGCTGCCATTTTCAGGGAGATATACGACTTGGCACTTCCTTCGTCACTCTGCTGATAACTCTTCTGATAAAAATTGGTTCGCTGTGTTGCCTTGATCACATCCTGATAACAGCGGATAAGCTTGTCTTCACTCAATACTTCCACCTGGTCAAGCCCATGGAGAATTTGCTGCTGAATATGCTGCTGACGGGCAAGGCGCTGGGTTATGGACAGCTTCAGCATGGGGTTGAAGCGAACCTCAAACAATGCCACCAACAACCGGGCAATCTCAATGTTATTGCACAACGTTTCGGCAATATAAGTCTGGCTGAAACCAACACGAATCTGCTTCATATAACGGGCATAAGCCCGAAGCATGGCAACCTGCCGCCAACTCAGGCCTGCGGATAATACCAGCCGGTTGAACCGGTCATTTTCCGCCTCCCCGAACCAGATTTTTTCAAACGCTTCCCGGAAGGTGGGACCCACTTTTTGCAGATCAATAGTAATTCGTGAATCGAAACTTAATTGAAAGTCATGAATCCAGATGGTCTCACCGGAAGCGGTGTTAATCAGATAGGGATACTCACCGAGCACACGCAGACCCAGGTTTTCAATAATTGGAATCTGGTCAGCTAACGGCAGGGGCTCGATAAAATGGTACAGTTTCAGATGAACCAGACCGGCGGCATCATCCAGTGACTGGTAAAACCCCATGGCCAGCGGCCGGTCATTGTCCATTTTTTCAAAATGGCGAATATCCGTCACCGCAGACTGAGGCTTGAACGCTTCCTGATAGGCGGCACTGAACCCATCAGAGAACCTTGCCAGTAGTTTATTCCCCCGCACCTCCCCAAAGGTTTCCAGCACCTCTGTCCTGAGGTCATCATTCCAGGATGATCCCGCGAGCATAATCTCCCGGGTAATCACGTCCAGATTGTAATCAATCCGCCCTTTCAACTTGAACACGAAATGAACTCTGGCCAGGATCGACTCAGAAAAATAGGTGGTAAACTCGCTGTCCTCTGCCTCTAGCCGGTGACAGAGAATGTTTTCCACCCGCCGACGGAAGCGGGTACTGTAGATATCCCTTGGCACATAGACCAGCGCTGAACAAAATGGCCCGTAGGGGTCCTGCCGGATAAAGACTTTTATCTGCTTCCGCTCCTGCATTCGCAGGATTGACATCGCGGTCTGAAAAAGCTCGTCCTGACTGGTCTGAAACAGTTCATCCCTGGGAAAAATTTCCAGTATCTGTACCAGGTCTTTGCCATGATGGCTTTTGGGGTCCAGGCCAGAGCGTTGCAGGATCGCCGACACCTTGTTACGGATATAGGGAATGGCATAGGGCGTCTTGCGATAAACCGGAGAGGTGTAGAGACCAACAATACGCGCTTCACCCACAATGCGCCCCTGCTCATCAAAACGTCGCACGGTGATAAAGTCAGGATAAGCTGGCCGGTGAACACTGGAGCGGACAGAAGCTTTGGAGAAAGAGAGCCGCTCGGTCAGCTCAAACAGGTCATGTTCAATAAAAGGTTCCAGTGACAGCTGACCGGGCTGACCTTCATTGGCGGGTTTCAACAGCCCAAACAGTGACTCCGACGGTCTTCTCAGCCGACGGCTGCC
The DNA here is from genome assembly GCF_017744175.1 of Thalassotalea sp. G20_0. Classification (NCBI taxonomy): domain Bacteria; kingdom Pseudomonadati; phylum Pseudomonadota; class Gammaproteobacteria; order Alteromonadales; family Colwelliaceae; genus Thalassotalea; species Thalassotalea sp. G20_0. Next base: position 4,610 of record NZ_JAGHQV010000080.1, read on the forward strand.
TTCATATTCTGTGACAATCAGTTCTTCGTAACCCAGGAAGGTGAAATTGTCATCCAGCAGCCATTCCAGAAACGCCTGAACCTCATCGTCCTTTTTCAGCAAGCCACCTGCCATAGCCGCCGGGTCTCCGGCCATAGCCGCCAGCCTTTTCACCCGTCCGGTCATTTCATCAAAGTCATCGACAACACGACTGACATCCCTAAGAACCGCATTCAATTGGCTCTCCAGTTGGTCCAGTTGACTCTGGTCCTCACACCTGTCGATTTCGAGATAAACAAAGGCCTCCTGGCAAACAAATTCACCCTCACCCCGTTCCTCCCCAAACTGCAGGGTCATGTCTCCGGCACGCCGGGAATAGAAGACGCCATTGCGCAATAAATGAATGGTTGAGCCATAATCGTTCAGCTTCATCCTGAGCGAGTCCACCACAAAAGGCATATCCCGATGGAGGATTCGGATGACGGTATGGGTTGAGTGCCAGCCATGCATGTTATATTCCGGATTGATGACCTCAATGCGCGGCTGGCCCGGATTATGGTATTGAATGAACTTCCAGAATGAGTGGGTAGCGCCCAGCAGTTCCTGCCAGTTGCCGGATACCAGATCCTCATGGGTATCCAGTGAGTAATACCGATAGACAAACTCATGAAAGCTATCCAGCTGCTCTACCGGAATATGGGTAGCCAGATCACTGATCAGTTTATCCAGAGTTTCTTCACGCTCCTGACTATTTAACTGCCCCATCCCTGGCCTCTCCATTTTGAATAGATATCTGTTGTAAAATCCTTGTACTAGACCATCGGCCTTGGCAAACCTATATTGAAGGGCGCTGTGGAAAATAAGGCCTTTAAGTAGTTGGCCAAATGGAATTGTATTTTCTGGTTTGGTGGGCAGTTACTATGCAGGGCACAACGAAGGGAGCATAGCCTTAGCTATGTGACCGGAGTTGTAACGCCGCACGACTGCATGGATGCAGGAGCTAGAGCAACGCAGGAGCAGTTGCCGAGAGTGACTGATCACCAAGTCAGAAAATACGATTCCATTTGGTTAACTACTTAATGGTAAAGCATTCGACAAGACACAGGGATGGGACTTATCAATAGCGCAAATGACTTGTAGAATTTCCAGACTGAAAAGTGGTGCCATGCACTCTCTTTAAAGACGCAGACAGATTGCCAGGTTGAAAAAAATGTCATCAAGCCACTGTTTTACCCAATTCAGTCAGCTGAAAAACTACCTCTCCAGCACCATCATTGGCCAGGAACATCTGGTTAACCGCCTGTTAATCACCCTGCTGGCTGACGGACACCTGCTGGTTGAAGGTGCGCCCGGCCTGGCCAAGACCAGGGCGGTTAAAGCACTGTCCGATGGCCTGGATGCCGATTTCCACAGAATCCAGTTTACCCCTGACCTGCTGCCTGCCGATGTCACCGGCACCGACATCTATCTGCCGGAAGATGGCAGCTTCCGGTTTCAGCCCGGCCCGATTTTTCACAACCTGATTCTGGCGGACGAGATCAACCGCGCACCGGCCAAAGTTCAATCTTCATTATTGGAAGCCATGGCCGAGCGGCAGGTCAGTGTTGGCCAGAAAACCTACCCATTGCCTGAGGTCTTTATGGTGATGGCCACCCAGAACCCCATTGAGCAGGAAGGCACTTACCCATTGCCGGAGGCCCAGCTGGATCGCTTTATCATGCATGTCCGGGTGGGCTATCCCGATGTTGCCGCAGAGCGGGCAATTCTGAAACTGGCCAGGGGAGAAGCCATGCAGACACCGGTTGAGCGCCCCCAATCCCCGCTTACCCGGGAAGAAATTCTGCAGGCCCGCCAGGCAGTGCTGGCCGTGCATATGGAGCCATCGGTTGAGGAATACATTGTTCAGTTAATTAATGCCGGCCGCCACCCGGAACGTTACAGCGATCAACTCTCAGGATGGCTGGATTACGGTGCCAGCCCCAGGGGCACCATTGCCCTTGATCGCTGCGCCCGTGCTTATGCCTGGCTGGATGGCCGTGATTATGTCACCCCTGATGATGTCCAGGCGATCGCCCACGACGTGCTGCGCCATCGCCTGCTGCTGACCTTTGAAGCAGAAGCCGAGGGTAAGGATGCAGACCAGATCATTAACCAGCTATTAGACATCGTTCCCATCGCCTGAACTGATTCACACATGCATTAAAAGGGCTATTAGAGAAAAGCCATGAGTGGAGCCTACTGTACATTACAGAGCCTGGTTAATCTGCGGTTGTCGGCCAGGGACCTGCCTTTGTTTCGCCAGGGACGCAGCCAGCGGCAGATGCTGGGTAACTCCCGTTCCCCGTTCAAGGGCCGTGGTATCGACTTTGAAGAAGTCAGGGCCTATCAGTTCGGGGATGATATCCGTTCCATCGACTGGCGGGTCACAGCCCGGAGAATGAAGCCGCACACCAAAGTATTTCAGGAGGAGCGGGAGCGGCCGGTGATGATTTTGCTCGACCAGAGCCATGCCATGTTCTTTGGCAGCCAATTGAACTTCAAATCCGTCACTGCGGCGGAAATCTCCGCTCTGATTGCCTGGGCAACCCTTAACCATGGTGACCGGATTGGCGGTGTTATTTTCAATGAACATGAGCTGAATGAAACAAGGCCAAAGCGTTCCAGAAAAACGCTGATGCACTGGCTTAACCAGACTGAGCAGATGAACCGGAAGCTCCGCCTTGCCTCCATAGCCAGTACGGATGCGGAACATGGGCTGGCCAGAACCCTGAGGCACACCCGGCGAGTAGCCCACCCCGGCACCCAGATATTTCTGATCAGCGATTTCAGTCATATTAATAAAGAGTCCGAACAGCATCTGGCTCAGCTGGCCCGGCACAATGAACTGATGGCGATCAAAGTGAACGACCCTCTGGAGCAGCATCTGCCAACTCCGGATCAATACCGGATAACCGATGGCATGCACAATCTGTCGGTGAACACCGGCCACCCTCAGCTGCGCCAGCAGTTCCATCAGCAGTATCTGACGCACCATGAACAGCTGAAGCAGATGCTGGCACGGTATCGTATCCCGCTGCTGGAGATTAATTGTGCCACACCCTCCGCGCAGCAGTTGTTGGGGCTGTATGGTGTCAGGACGAACAACAGGGAGCTGGCTCAGTGAAGAGATATTTGGTGGTTAACGTCTGTTTTGAGCTTACGGCACCACAGAGGACTTAGTTATGGACCTGCAAAATCCTCTGGACCAACTCCGCCCGAACCATCTCCCGGACCCTGTTGGATTATGGCCACCCGCCATTGGCTGGTGGCTTCTGGCGTTGATCGGTATTGCCCTGATAGTTCTGGTCACCCTCTACAGCTGGCGTCGCTGGCAGAAAAACCGTTACCGCTCAGAGGCACTGCTGCAAGCCAGAAAAATTCACGCTGACTATCAGGTTCACCAGTCGCTGCACAGACTGGCCAATGAATCCAATGAACTGTTAAAACGGGTAGCCTTGCATGCGTTTCCTGCCAACAAGGTTGCCGGGCTGAACGGGGCTTCCTGGAACCAGTTTCTGGCGGATACCGGCGATATGCCAGAATTCCTCAACCACAGCGCCTTCAATAACCACCGCTATAACCCGCAGATACCGCTAACGCCGCCCCACGGCACTCCCGACGAGATGCCAGCGAACGTGTATAAACTCACCCGGCAATGGATAAAGAAACACCATGCTTGAGCTTGAATGGCCCTGGATACTGATTGCCCTGCCCTTACCTCTGCTGGTTTATCGATTAGTCAAACCGGCCAACAGCAATAATGATGCCGCGCTGTATGCCCCTTTTTATGGCAAGCTGTCGTCCATAGTGGGTGAGCAACGGGCAGAACAGGAAACGCCTTCTGGCAAACGAATCATTCTACCCGGTGTGATCTGGCTACTGCTGCTTACTGCTGCCAGCAAACCGGTATGGCTGGGAGACCCCGTTGAGATACAGGACAGTGGTCGTGACCTGATGATGGCCGTTGACCTCTCAGGCAGTATGGAGATCAAAGACATGGTGCTCAATGGCCGTCAGGTTGATCGGCTAAGCGCCACCAAAGCGGTGATGAATGACTTTATCGGGCGACGTCGTGGCGACCGACTCGGACTTATCCTGTTTGGCACCCAGGCCTACCTGCAAACACCGCTGACCTTTGACCGGGAAACGGTCAGAACACTGATGAATGAGTCGGCTATCGGGATGGCGGGCAACAAGACAGCGATTGGGGATGCCCTGGGCCTTACCGTCAAGCATCTTCGTAAGCGCCCCGAAGACAGTCGGGTGCTTATCTTGCTGACCGATGGTGCTAACACCGCTGGAGAAATCTCCCCGCTGCAGGCGGCCCAGATTGCCAGAGAAGAAGGCATCAAAATCTACGCCATTGGCCTCGGGGCTGAAGAGATGGTGGAACGCAGTTTCTTTGGCTCCCGCCGGGTTAATCCATCGGCGGACCTGGACGAGCAAACCTTACAGGAAATGGCAGGACTAACAGGCGGTCAATATTTCCGAGCCCGTAATATTGAGGAACTGAATAAGATTTATGCGCTGCTGGATCAGCTTGAGCCTGTCGTTCAGGAAGAAGAGGTGTTTCGCCCCAGCAAGAACCTGTTTTTCTGGCCACTGGGGCTGGCGCTGCTGCTAAGTCTGATCCCGGCAATGATAAATATCAATTTCCCCAGCGCTCTTAACCACTGGAAAGCGGACAAAGGGAAGGCTCACCATGATTGAATTTTTCTCTTTGTTTATAGATCAATTCCATTTTCTCAGACCTCTCTGGCTGCTGATGCTACTGCCCTGCATCACCCTGGTATTCCTGCTTTGGCGACAACATCGGGATCGGGGCAGCTGGTCTAAAGTCATTGCCCCTGCTCTTCTGCCCTGGTTATTGGAAGGAGAGCAGCAGAAACCGGCTCGCTGGCCGCTTATGCTGGTATTGACTGGCTGGGTGATCGCCTCTCTGGCCCTTGCCGGTCCTGCCTGGCAGAAGGAGCCGGTCCCCGTCAGTAAACATCAACAGCCCTGGGTGGTTGCCGTTGACCTCTCCTATCACATGTACGCGGCTGATCTTTCCCCCAACCGCCTGACACGGGTGCGGTTCAAGCTGCAGGATTTGTTCAACCAGCGCAGTGAAGGACTCTCTGCCCTGGTCGCCTACGCTGGCTCTGCCCATACCGTAGCGCCACTGACAGACGACAGTCGTACATTAAATAATCTGACCAAAGCCCTTGGCCCTGACATTATGCCTGTGCAGGGTAACAACCCTGTAGCAGCAGTGCGCCTGGCAAAACAGCTCCTGACTCAGGGCAGCAGTGAGTCCGGCGATATTTTACTGGTCACGGGCTCCATGACCGCAGCACAGGCGGAGCAGATTTCCAGTCTGCTGCAGAACAGCGGTATTCGTTTATCCATTCTTGGTACCGGCACTGAACAGGGGGCACCGATTCCATTGCCTGATGGCGGTTATCTGAAAAATCAACAGGGAGCCATTGTCGTCCCTCAACTGGAGCAGTCCCTTCTGCAGTCACTGGCCCGGGCCAATGGCGGTAGATACCAGACCATGACCGTTGCAGCTACTGACCTGCAAGCCCTCCTGCCAACAGGCAACATCAATCCACTATTCAGCGGACAGATATCAACTGAGCGTGAGTTTGATCAGTGGTATGACGCCGGTTACTGGTTGGTATGGCTGCTATTACCGGCTGCCCTGCTGGGCTTTCGCCGGGGTTGGTTAGTACTGATCATGATCTCCCTGTTGCCGGTCCCCCGGGATGCCATGGCATTAAGCTGGAATGATCTGTGGCAGACACGGGATCAGCAGGGGCAGAAAGCGCTCCAGGAGGGGAATCCGGAGCTGGCAGCCAGCCTGTTTAACGATCCGGCCTGGAAAGCGGAAGCCTTGTTCCGGAATCAGCAGTTTGAGGAATCTGCATCAACCCTTAACTCTCCTGATGATCAGACGATTGAGCCCATATCGGCGTACAACCGGGGCAATGCACTGGCCAGGGCAGGCAAACTTCAGGAAGCCATTGACGCTTATGACCAGGCATTATTCCAACAACCCAATATGGAGGATGCCAGTTTCAATCGTCACCTGGTTGAACAGTTATTACAGCAGCAGTCAGACCAATCGCAGCAAAATCAGGGAAACAACAGTCAGCAAAATAGCACCCGGCAAGAAAGTGGCCAGGGTGAAAATAGCCAGCAGCAGTCCCGGAGCGATAATAACCAATCCAGAAACAACAACCGGGATGACGCTGCTCCTGAAAATGACCAGGCAGGTGAAAACACCAGCATGCAGGAATCTTCATCGCAACAGCGTCCGCAGAACAACCCATCAGTTGATCAGAACCAGCAGCAAGATCAACAGACTCAACCTCAGCCGTCTGAAGATAAGGACAGCACCAGCCCATCACAACAGACCGCTCAGGCAGAAAAAAATAAAGTGGATGATAAAGCTCCGGAAACAACGGCCAGCGCTTCGGATGAAGAGGGAGATGAACAGCCACTTTCTGCCGAACAACAGGCTATTGAAAGCTGGTTGAGAACCATTCCGGATGACCCGGGTGGTCTATTACGCAGAAAGTTTCTGCATCAGCAACAGTCTCAGCAAAACAGAACGGAGGAGGCATCATGGTAAATCGAAAGTCATTTTATTTGATGTTGACCGCATTGATCAGTCTTTCGGTTTCCATGATGGCCAATGCGGCATTTACCGCCAGTGTTAACAGAACGTCACTGGCCAGCCATGAAACCCTGGAGCTAACCCTGCGCACGGATGAAAGTTCCAGTGACGCTCCAGACCTGAAACCCCTGGAGTGGAGTTTTGATATACTGGGCACCCGGCAACAGAACAAGACCAGTATCATTAATGGCAAAAGGGAGTTTAGCCGCGACTGGGTGGTTACCCTGGCTCCGAAACAGCAGGGAACGCTGGTGATTCCCCCAATCCAACTGGGTGACCTGCAATCTGAAGCGGTTACCATCACCGTCAGCGATAACAGACCCGATGACCCAACAACGGATAGCGGCCCGATCCTGATGAACGCCGAGGTCAGCAGTAACAGCATTTATGTCCAGCAGGAGCTGATCTTCACCCTGACCATTCTCTCCAGAGTCCAGCTGTATGATGATAACCGGCTGAGTGCCCTGGACATCAGCGATGCACTGATTCAGCAGCTGGGGGAAACACGAAAACTGGATACCATTATTGAGGGTATTCGCTACCGGGGATTTGAGTTGAAGTACTCGATTCATCCCCAGTCAGTGGGTGACATAATCATACCATCACTGACCTTTACCGGTGTGGCGGTGGAGCCCCGGGATCCATTTGGCAGTTTCTTTTCCAGTGGTGGCAAACCCGTACTTGCCCGCTCCGGGGAGATACAAATTGAGGTAAAACCCAGACCTGAAAACTACCCTGCCAGTGACACCTGGTTACCCGCGAGAAAGGTAACGATTCAGGAGCAATGGAGCCAGCCACTGGACAGTTTGCAGGTGGGTGATGCCATTACCCGAACCATTACCGTCAATGCCGACGGTCTCAGTGCCGCACAACTGCCACCTATTCTGATGACTCAGCCAAAGGGAGTGAACAGCTACCCGGATAAATCCGGGACTGCAGACCGCGAAACGGCCAATGGCGTTCAGGGGCAACGCACGGATTCCATAGCCATGATTCCAACCCATCCCGGAAAAATCACGTTGCCCGCGATTGAATACACCTGGTTTGATACAGCAAGTGGTGAGACTAAAACCTCCAGACTGCCTGCAACAGAGATAGATGTAGCCGCCGATCCAAACGCTAATGCCTTAACCGTGGCCTCCCAGACCACATTGCCAACAGACAAGCCTGCTGAATGCCCGGAACCTGCCAGAGTCAGCGATGCAACATCGCAGGAATCTCCCGGCATCTGGCAGACACCTGTCTTCTGGCAGTGGTTAACCGCTTTTTTTGCACTGTTATGGCTGATGACCCTGGCATTCTGGCGGTTCAAATCCAGTGCCGCAACAAAGTCAGATCAACCAATCATTAACATGGGTGGACGTCATCGATCCGGGAAACACGCCTCTGAAGCAGAAGCATTCCGCCAACTGGAAGCAGCCTGCCTGCAGAACGATGTTCGGTTGACGCTGAGCGAATTGAAAAACTGGGGTCGCATATATCTTAACAACAATCTTACCAACAACCTTAACAAAAATCTTAACAATGAGAACCTGACATCATTGACCGACTGTCTCAATCAGCTTGGCTCAGAGGAACTGAGCGTGATCTGCAACCAACTGACAGTCAGCCTTTATCAAACTCAGGCAGGAGGGGCTGCTACAACTGCTAAAGAGGAGCAGTTGACCACATTGCTGGAAGTATGCAGAAAGCTCAGAGGCAGAAAGTCTGTTCGGAAAAAAGATCAGCTGCCTGGTAAGCTTTATCCAGAATAGATCAGCTGAATTTGACGGGAGCTTCCAGGAGGCTGACCGGGAATAGCGCCCGTCCAGGCGACCCAGTAGCGAAGATGGCAGAAAACTTCCGACTTTTTAGACCAAGTGGTGATAGTGATGTTTCTTAGCAGTGAAAGCTGCTGGCTCTCTTATGTTTTCAGAAATTATGAATACGTCAGTTTTCAGGCTGTGGCAGTTGACGTGTATTCATCCGGAGTAGCGGCAGCGGTGCGCTATCCAGTATCACATCCCACAGCCAGGCTGCCTGACAAAAAGGTCAGGCTTCTCTGATACCGGTTGCCTGGAACTTTACCGGGCTGACAAGGTCGTACTCTATCGTTGTCATTCTCAAACGATTCTCCAATTGGAAACAGGGAGGACCTTCAAACAAACCATGCAGTCACCTTCCTCCTCAGCAACCGC
>NZ_JAGHQV010000081.1:0-13395 GCF_017744175.1 Thalassotalea sp. G20_0
TGGCCGGTTTAACCCGGCAGCCGCCGGTGCTTCATTATCAGGGCCGGGAGTACGAACTGAACGACCGGCACCGGATTATTCTCACCGGTAATCCGGACCATTATTCAGGGCGGCACCTGGATAACACACTGAAATCACGGATTCCCACCTTCTTCTATAACCCCTTGCCGGACACCGTGCTGGCCAACGCCATCATTCTGCCCAATCTACCCCAGGCCTGGCCTGATCATCTGAAACAACAGGCCTGTAAACGGCTGTTAACCCTGTACAACCAGTTCCGGGAGCTGCTGGAGACCACCCCCAGAGATATCACCGATGTGCTGGCCATCGTTCGCCAGATTCTCCGTCACTGTTCCGCTACCGGGGACAACACGCCAGCGCAAGTCAACGCCCTGATCAGGCGGGCATTTATGGACAGTCTGGCCGGTGCTGTAACCACGGAATTCCAGCAACGGCTGAACACCCTCAACGTCTGGTACCAGGGCCAGTTCAAGGAAGATCCGTCCCTTTTGGCGGGGGTTGACTCGAGCTTTACTGATTTTATCCAACGACTGCAGGCCGCCAACCCCGATGGAGACTTCTCTGCGGAGCCTGTCCGGCAGCTGGTCTACCACTACTGGCAAACTCTGGACAAGGATGACTCGGGACGCACCGCAATGCTGGTGGAAGGGCCGGCGGGCTGGGGCAAGGATTTTGTGCTGAAAAGAACCATCCGGCTCTGGCAACAACAGCAAGAGAGGAATCAACGGCCAGTACGCCCGTTTGTCCATATCAATGCCAACCCAAACCAGTGGGCCACTCTGGCCGAGAGCGTTAAACAGGCGATGAGCGGGGGGCAACTGATTGCCATCAGTGAGCTTAACCTGATTCCCAGCCACTATGTAGAAGGGTTGCTGAATCATGTGTTGACCGGCCATGCAGCACGGGGATTTCGCCTGTTTGCCACCATCAACCCCGGCTATTTTGCCGGACGGGAAGCGCTGAGCAAGGCCCTGACGAGCCGCTGCACCCAGGTCAGGCTGGCAGCCCTTACCCCGGAAGACCTGGCAAATCTGGTACAGGGTTTGCCCGAGATACCTGATAGGTTGCCCAAGTGGCTGGCGGGTCACTTCCACCAACTGGCCACAGCACTGCATCAGCAGAACCGCCCGGTGCAACTGGCACTGGACGACCTGTTCAGCAGCGCCCGACAGCTGGCCAGTCAGCGGCCTGAACATTGGAATCAGGCCTTGCGAAAACACTTGTCACTGCCCTTTCGTGCCTTGCAGACACCGCTGCCTCCGCTGAAGGAGGATACTGCACGCCTGGAACGAATCAAGCAGGAAGAACAACGGTGCCGCGACCTTGAGACCATAGCCAATAGCATGCCCGGACTGTTGACGCCCATCACGGTAACATTCGGGCCTGTACCCCGTTGTGGTGACCGGGTAATCACGGTGACACCGGAGGCAACAGATCAGGATGTCATGACCATTGCAAAAGCCATGCAGCAAAATATGGAGACCAGCCGTAATAGCGGGTCAACGGTAAACCAGCAACAAACCCGTCATTCGGCTTACCCTTGTAAATTTGGCGATATTGTGGCTCCCCTCCACTACAAGGTCGCCAGGTACTTCCCCAGACGCCCTTACGATGCCCACCAATATCGTCTCACTTTTCTGGAGACCCGTCTGGATGAAGATGGCCGGTTGCGTAACTACCCCATCGACTGGGCAAATGGCACGCTAACACCGTTGCCAGGATGGCCTGATGATAGCGTCTGGCGGACCAACCTTGGCGCAGATGAACTGCCCGGCAAGTGTACGCTGATCCTGAATAACCAGTGGCAGCCCCTGCCTGCCCTGACGCCCAAAGACCAGCTCCGGGCACTGCGCTGCACCCCGAAAACCCCTGTTGAGCTGGCCCGAAGCGAGCTGACAGGGCAACTGTTAATCAAAAGTCAGGCATCCTCAGCGTCACCGGTAACGGTGGACTTTATCATTGCCCCCGGGCAAACCTATTTTACCCAACTAAGACCGGGCGAATGGCTGACATTACCAGAGGGATTGTGCAGTCAACGGCTTGAAGATCTCCTGGCAGAGACTATTTTTTACTCCGAAACCAACACCTGCAAAGCCTATGCAGAGCTGCGTAACATCCATGGGATCCCGGATATCCCGCAACGACTCAGGGCGCTGCTGGGTTGGCTGGATACATTTTCCGATAGAAAAAATGTGACCGGGCAAGATGAACAGCTGTTGCTGAATATGCTCAGGGAGAAACAGGGGGCTTGCCGACACAAGGCGACGATTTTCCAGGTGCTCTGCCACTATTGGGGTATTCCTGCGCGGCAAGTAGAGAATGCTTCGCACCGTTTTGTTGAGATCAGCCCCGATGGCGGCCGCACCTGGCGACAATACCAACTCGGGGGTGGCGGACAGACCATTGAAGATATCGCAGAACCCGACTGGGGGGATTATCATCGACCAGGCCATTCTGCGCTGAAGCCGCCCGAGGAGTATGCCTATTCCGACCAATTTATCGGTTCGTGGCGAGACTTCTTTCATTTAATTGATAAGAATTTTGATTGTCTTGCAAACCAATTACTGTTGAGCAAAAACGAATCAGCTGTGACGGCGGTTATGCACACACTTGAAGATATCTACTCTACATTCCACCGAGAATCTGTAAGCTCCGGCAATTACAGAGGTATGCAGAATAATTGGGGGGTACTATTATCGCCACAAATGTTTTACCGGTTTGGTAAAAAAATAAATGAATGGAAAAGCATCATAGAAAAAAGCACTTGGCTTATGGTAGATACCTGGGGCAATGAGGCGATACATTGCTTCATGCTTTCGCCTATAAAGGTATTATATCGCCTGATAGATGCACAAGAGCCTGATGTGCACTATTTGAACTGGCTATGTGATCTTTACCGATCAGTACCTGAATTCCTGAAATATGTATTATTGGCCATCTTACAGACGTTCTCTGAGTCCTGTGACTCCTGTCAGTTAAAGGACCAGGTAAAATTAATGCTTATGTCATATTCTTTAAGTCCCGAGAAACTGGCCTTTGATATTGAGGAACAAAAAACTGACAAGGTACGCTTATCAAAGCTCTGCACAGACTTTATCAAAACGATGACCATGAGCCACTCTCTTTTGGAGCAACTATCACAGCCTCGCATCCATCAACAACTCCACCACCAGCCTGTGGGCAACAGCATTATCATCCCTGAAAAGCTTATGTCCGGAGAGGCTGCTTTCCTGAGCGTATCAAAATCTACAAGCTACAAACCCATTATCTTCGATTGCACATCCTTACCAGACCAGGAGGTAAACGACAAAATTGCTGGATCAATAAAATCCGGAGTAAGGCCAGGAATTATCGAAATATCCATGAGTGAAAAGCATGTAGAGTTAAATGAGTTAATAAAAAAAATATTCTTTTATTGGCTTGCAGCACATCACATGAATGATACCACCTCTCCCGTTTGGTTGACTTGGTATTATAATAACTATTCCAGGTCAGTGCAGACTTACCTTGATAGTCGGCTTACGCTTGATGACTGCAAAGTTGAGCCCATGGCCCGATTAAAATTACCCCCGGAACGTATAAAATACTGTTTTAACCAACCTTCCGCTGTCGTTCTTCAAACGGATGATTTGCTGGTCCTTTTAGATGAGTTTCTTGCACAGATCGAAAATAGGTAGTGGCTCTTTCAGGATTCCAGACCAATGTTGAACTGGTTTTCCTTTCGGTTGAGCATCCACTCATCATGAATTGTCCATTTAGCCCTGGCGTCCACCACCTCAGAGAAATGGGGTTTCCGTGGAAGGAACGTTCTTATTATTTTGTTGTCCATCATTTCCTGACACCGGCATTCATAAATCAGGTATGGATGATCAAATGGACAAAACAACCAATGAAGTTATCAATTATCACTCCTTTTCAAATCAAACAATAACCCACTCTTTACCACATCAGGTGGGAAACATAAGGAAAATATCGGATTTTTCCGATGGACAGGCAAAGCTTCAGCAATCTTCAGCACAGCGATCAGGATTAATAGAACCCCAAAAAGTCCCAACGCCTGACTTAGGACAAAGGACGACAGCCGCCTGCCAAGTTACCTCTCTCTTGCAAAGCGATCACTCCACCGCCCGCTCAACGAATCAGGAAACGGTCCATCAGAGCCTGAGCACCGGCGAGTTCTATTTTGCCAATACTCCGTTAACCCAACAGCGAATTATTGATCAATTACGCCATGAACAGCCTGCAACGTATTGCATTCGCGCGCTGGATGATCTGGAAAAACACGGCCTGATGCAACAAACCTGGCTAGAGGGCGGCCAATTACAAAAAGCAGAAGGCCGACTGTTTACTGATGAGCCTATGACCCTGGTGTTTGACCTGACCTCCATGAAACCCGGTGATATCGCCAGCTTTAATGACCTTCTTCAGGTGGGCCCCAAATGTAACGATAAACCACTGGGCGACCACATCCGGCGGGTATTTCTGGTCAACCACGGGATGCTGGACGGAAGTAAGCCCGCCAACCCCGACCTCTGGCGCAGACTGGGGCAAATGCCGGAAAAGACCGTATCAGAAGCCGACTGCCATATTGCTGATTCGGTGACCGATGAAACCCTGCTGGCCCAAAAAACCACGGAAGACATCCCGGCCAATGCCCTACGCACCACCATCGACTTTGCCACCACCGACAACTGGTACCATCAACTGTTTGGTGGTATCACCCTCAATGATCGGGGTCGGCTGGTTTTTTCTGAAGGGGCCCTGGCCAACCTGAAAGAAAGCACCCACTTGGTGTTTAACAACGCACCATGGGACGACACTGGCTTTCAGACAGCCCTGGCAACGGCCATACGGGTTGGCGGATTTACCGCCAACAAGCAATGGGTCCGGCTGCCTGAACAGATATCCCTGTCCGTAGCCCATGTCTGTGCCACCGAACTCAACGCCCGGAAAGACCAGGCGATCAGCGACAGCACCGTTTTTTGTCCCCAAAGCCCGTTTGTGGTGATTAACGGCAGCTCAATCGAGCGTCTCAAAGGCCATGTGATGGTAGAGGGCACTGTCGTTGTGCAAACGGATATGCTCGCTAATCTGCTGCAAGGTTGCAGGCAACTGGTGCTTACTGGCGAGCTGGATGACAAACAGTGGTTATGGTTATTGTGCCGACTGGAGGAATTACCGGAGAGTAAAAGACCACAGTTGTTTGCCAGTTTGCCAACCGATTTGTTGCTCCCTGAAAGGGCTACGGAAGCCTGCAACCCGCAGTGCGCTACTGTCTCCTATCAGATCAACCCCGAGGATACCCTGGAATCCCTGCAACAGGTCAACCTCACCAGCCAGAACCTTTTTACCTTTTCCCTGACCAACAGTCCACTGTTGGCTGCCCTGGTCAATGGAACGCCAACGACCCTTTATGGTCTGGAGCGCAACCCGGAATTGGCTGCCAACCTGGAAACCCTGTTATTACCCGCCCCTTACCTGTTTATTCATGGGCACAAGATTGATCTGCCTGAGGCACGGGTCACCTTCATGCCTCCCCCGGGGCGGCAAACCACCGGCTCAACATTGATCAACGCCCTGCTCAACGTTTCCGACAGCCAACCACCCGCACCGGAAAACCCGGTCTACTCCCTGCTGATGTCACTGCCCCGATCCTGTCAAAGGCACTATCCGGACAGGCCGCCCTGGACCGGGGAGGATTTTCAGCTGCGGTTTGAGCAACAGGCCGAGGCAGAGCGCCGGCAGGATGGTAGCCACGGGCTTCTGCCCTGCCATCAACGCCGGGCCTTGCATGTGCTGCTGGCCAAGGCGTATCGCGGCGATCCGGAGATTTACAGTTTCATCAAAGCCAAAATTGCCGGTTATTATCCGGATCAACCCACCGACAACCGTGCCGACCGATCGGCCCTGGAGCACTGGCTGACCCACCACCCGGCCCCGGAGCTGAGGGACATCAAGGCCGATTTCTGGACGCTGGCCCGGCACTGTCCGGCCACGGTACACCAGCACAGCAAAAAACCGGCTGACATAAATAACAACTCGGTGAAACAGCTGGCCACCTATGTGGTCGGTGCCGCCCCCCGGGCACAGCAGCGGTCCCTGGCACAGCGATTGGGGATTGATCTTCGACTGGCCCGGCGAATACGCTTGTTTGACGGGAACCTGCGCTCAACCTTAAAAGATACCCTGATTGCTCACCGATTATTACTCAGGCAAGACACCATCATCAGCCAAACGGTTGGGACGCTGGAGAGCCAGATTAGCGCCATTCTGAATCAGGCCGACCAACAGAAATCACAACCGATCCGGGAGGTACTGGCCAAGGCCTTTGAGAATGATCAGTTACCCGGGCAGTGTCAGGATCTGCCCGACGCCCTCCTTGCCCGGCAGCGCCCTGACCGGTCCCGGCAGGAGCGACGTCTGGAGCATTTGGCCCAGAGGGTCCGGGAGCATCCCGTGGTATTCCTGCAGGGCGAGGCCGGAGCCGGCAAGACCTTTATGGCCAGAGCCATTGCTGCCAAGGCTAAGTATCCAGGCTGTCAGGTGCTTCAGCTTGGGCCCAACCACACCCGGGAAACCCTGTTTGGTGGACAGCAGCTGGTGAGTTATTCAGTGGGCAATGGGGCGGAGGATCATGGCACCGAATTTTGTGAAGGGCCACTGCTGCAGTGGGCATTATCAAAAGATCCGCCCCTGCTGGTGCTCGATGAAGCCAATCTGGCACCAGAGGGCCTGCTGGCCCCCCTGGCCGGTTTAACCCGGCAGCCGCCGGTGCTTCATTATCAGGGCCGGGAGTACGAACTGAACGACCGGCACCGGATTATTCTCACCGGTAATCCGGACCATTATTCAGGGCGGCACCTGGATAACACACTGAAATCACGGATTCCCACCTTCTTCTATAACCCCTTGCCGGACACCGTGCTGGCCAACGCCATCATTCTGCCCAATCTACCCCGGGCCTGGCCTGATCACCTGAAACAACAGGCCCGTGACCGGCTATTAACCCTGTACAACCAGTTCCGGGAGCTGCTGGACCAGACCACACCCAGAGATATCACCGATGTGCTGGCCACCATTCGCCAGATTCTCCGTCACTGTGCTGCTATCGTGAGCACGCCAGGGCAAGTCAACGCCCTGGTCCGGCGGGCATTTATGGACAGTCTGGCCGGTGCTGTAACCACGGAATACCAGCAACGTCTGAACACCCTCAACGTCTGGTACTGGAGCCAGTTCAAGGAAGATCCGTCCCTTTTGGCGGGGGTTGACTCGAGCTTTACTGATTTTATCCAACGACTGCAGGCCGCCAACCCCGATGGTGACTTCTCGCCAAAGCCTGTCCAGCAACTGGCTTACCGCTACTGGCAAAGTCTGGACAAGGATGACTCGGGGCGCACCGCCATTCTGGTGGAAGGCCCGGCGGGCTGGGGCAAGGATTTTGTGCTGGACAGAACCATCCGGCTCTGGCAACAGCAGCAAGGGATGAATCGCCCGTTTGTTCATATCAATGCCAACCCGAACCATTGGACCACTCTGGCCGAGAGCGTTAAACAGGCGATGAGCGGGGGGCAACTGATTGCCATCAGTGAGCTTAACCTGATTCCCAGCCACTATGTAGAAGGGTTACTGAATCATGTGTTAACCGGCCATGCAGCGCCGGGATTCCGCCTGTTTGCCACCATCAATCCCGGCTATTTTGCCGGACGGGAAGCGCTGAGCCAAGCCCTGACCAGCCGCTGCACCCAAATCAGGCTGGCGGCCCTTGACCCGGAGGACCTGGCAAGGCTGGTGCAGGGATTGCCCGACATTCCTGACGGGTTGCCCAAATGGCTGGCGGGTCATTTCCACCAACTGGCCACAGCGCTGCATCAGCAGAACTGCCCGGTGCAACTGGCACTGGACGACCTGTTCAGCAGCGCCCGGCAACTGGCCAGTCACCGCCCTGAACAGTGGGACCAGGCTTTGCAACAACACCTGTCACTACCCTTTCGCGCTTTAAAGACACCGCTGCCGCCGCTGCAGGAGGAGGATACCGCACGCCTGGCACGAATCAATCGGGAAGAACAACGACGCCAGGACCTTGAGGTCATGGTCAATAGCATGTCCGGACTGTTGCAGCCCATCACGGTAATATTCGGGCTTATACCCCGTTGTAGTGATCGGGTAATCACGGTGACACCGGAGGCAACCGATCAGGACGTCATAACGATTGTGCAGGCCATGCAACAGGGCATGGAGAGCCATAGCGGGTCAATGGTCAGCTCTGTTGACCAGAAAAAAAACGGTCATTCGGCATACCCTTGCACATTTGGCGATATTGTGGCTTCCTCCCACTACAAGGTCGCCAGGTACTTTCCCGAAAAGCCTTATGATGCCTGCCAATATCGTCTCTCTTTTCTCCAGACCCGTCTGGATGAAGACGGCCGGTTGCGCAACTACCCCATCGACTGGACAAATGGCAAGATAACCTCTGTGCCAGGATGGCCTGATAATATCATCTGGCGGACCGACCTTGGTGCCGATGAACTGCCCGGCAGCATTGCGTTGACCCTGAATAACCAATGGCAGCCCCTGCCTGCCCTGACGCCTTCAGACCAGCTCCGGGCATTGCGCTGCACCCCGGACACCCCCATTGAGCTGGCCCGAAGCGAGCTGACAGGGCAACTGTTAATCAAAAGTAAGGCATCCGCAGCATCATCGGTAACGGTGGACTTCATCATTGCTCCCGAGCAAACCTATTTTAACCAGCTGAGGCCGGGCGACCGGCTATTACCACAGGGATTGTGCAGTCAACGGCTTGCAGATCTTCTGGCAACGCAGATTTTTGACCCCAAAACCAACACCTGCAAAGCCTATACAGAGCTGTGCTACATCGATGGGATCAGTGATGTTCCGCAACGACTGATGGCGTTGATGGATTGGCTGGCGACATTTTCCGACAGCAAAAATGTGACCGGACAAGATGAACAACTTTTGCTGAATATGCTCAGGGAGAAACAAGGGGTTTGCCGACACAAGGCGACGATCTTTCAGGTGCTCTGCCACTATTGGGGGATTCCTGCCCGGCAAGTACGGAATGTTTCGCACCGTTTTGTTGAGATCAGCCCCGATGGCGGCCACACCTGGCAACAATACCAACTCGGTGGTGGCGGACGGTCCACTGCAGATATCACAGAACCCGACTGGGGGGATTATCGTCAACCAGAGTGCACTAAGCTGAAGCCACCCGCTGAAAGGAGGCAGGACTATTCCAACCAATTGATCGATTCAACGGTAGGATTCTCTGCGTTAAGGGAAAAAATTGTCAATTATCTTGCTTTTCTTGCAGGTCAATTACAGTCAAACAAAAAAAGATCAGCTTCGGCCTGGGCTATGCAGCAACTTAAAGATCACTACTCTGCATTCAACAGAAGACCTGCAGGCTCCCGCTCAAACCTCAGCAATCTGCCGAAAAACTGGATGATACTATTATCACCACAAATGTTTTACCTGTTTGGTGACAACATACAAGACTGGGAACATATCATAGGAAAAAGTGCCTGGAATTGTGCAGTAGACATGTACATTAGCAAAGGGCATTTGAATGAGGCACTGAAGATATTATTTCAGCTGATACAGGCACAAGAGCCTGATGTGCACTATTTGAACTGGCTATGTGATCTTTACTGCTCATCAGTGCCTCCATTTCTGAAATATATACTATTGGCTATCTTACAGACGTTCTCTGGGGCCTGTGATTCCTGTCAGTTAAAAGCCCGGGTAAAATCAATGCTTGAGTCTTATGATCTGAGGCTAAAAGAACATGACCTTGGTGAAATGAAAATAGAAAATCCACCACTTTCACAGTGCTGCATAAACCTTTTCAAAACGATGACCAGGAGCCGCTTCCTTTTGGAGCGACTATCGCAGCCTCACATCCATCAACAATTCCACCACCAGCCTGTGGGCAATAGCATTATCATCCCTGAAAAACTTATGTCCCAAGAGGCGGCTTTCCTGAACGTATCAAAATCAATAAGCTATAAACCCATTATTTTCGACTGTACTTCTTTGTCCGAGCCAACGGTAAAGGATAAGATTGCTAAAAAAATAGAATCCGGATTAAAGCCAGTAATTAGCAAAATATATGAGAGTGTAAACTATTTAAACTTCAGTTCATTAATAAAAAAACTATTCTTTAATTGGCTGGCAGCACATCACACGAATGATTCCAATCCTCCCATTTGGGTGATTTATTATTATGAGGAATATTCTGAGACAGCGCAGCCTTACTTTGAATCGATGCTTACGCATGCCGATCATCAAGTTGACCCCATCGCCCATTTAAAATTACCTCCAAAACGTTTAAAAGAGTATTTTAACCAACCTTCCGCTGTCGTTCTTCAAAAGGATGATTTGCTGCTTCTTTTAGATGAGTTTCTTGCACAGATCGAAAATGAAGACAATAAGTAGTGGCTCTTTCAGGATTCCTGACCAATGTTTCGTGAGCTATAGACAGTGTTCATAGTAGAGCAGTCCGGAAGCCAAATAGAGCCTGAGTAGTTAACCAGATGAAATCAGACTTTCTGACTACTTATGATTTCATTTGGTAGTAATGCCATCAGCATACCGGGCAGATTTTCCTTTCGGTTGAGCATCCATTCATCATGAATTGTTCATTTAGCACTGGCGTCCACCGCCACAGCAAAATCGGGTTTCCGTGGCAGGAACCTTCTTATTATTTTGTTGTCCATAATTTCCTGACAACGGCATTTATAAATCAGGCATGGATGATCAAATGGACAAAACAACCAATGAAGTTAGCCATTATCACTCCTTGCCAAATCAAACAATAACCCATTCTTTATTACATCCGGCGGGAGACAAAAGGAAAGCATCAGTTTTTCCCGATGACGAAGCAGCGCCTGAGCAGCGTTCAGCACAGCGATCAAGATTAATAGAACCCCAAAAAGTCCCAACGCCTGACTTAGGACAAAGGACGACAGCCGCCTGTCAAGTTACCTCTCACTTTCAAAGCGATCACTCCACCGCCCGCTTAACGGATCAGGAAGCGGCCCATCAGAGCCTGAGCACCGGTGAGTTCTTTTTTGCCAATACTCCGTTAACCCAACAGCGAATTATTGATCAATTACGCCATGAACAGTCTGCAACGTATTGCATTCGCGCGCTGGATGATCTGGAAAAACATGGCCTGATGCAACAAACCTGGCTAGAGGGCGGCCAATTACAACAAGCAGAAGGCCGACTGTTTACGGATGAGCCGATGACCCTGGTGTTTGACCTGACCTCCATGAAACCCGGTGATATCGCCAGCTTTAATGACCTTCTTCAGGTGGGACCCAAATGTAACGATAAACCACTGGGCGACCACATCCGGCGGGTATTTCTGGTCAACCACGGAATGCTGGACGGGAGCCAGCCGGCCAACCCCGACCTCTGGCGCAGATTAGGGCAAATGCCGGAAAAGGTCTTGGCAGAAGCTGACTATATTGCCGACTCGGTGACCGATGAAACCTTGCTGGCCCAAAAAACCACGGAAGACATCCCGGCCAATCCCCTCCGCGTCACCATCGACTTTACCACCACCGATAACTGGTACCACCAACTGTTTGGTGGTATCACCCTCAATGATCGGGGTTGGCTGGTTTTTTCTGACGGGGTCCTGGCCAACCTGAAAGAGAATACCCACCTGGTGTTTAACAACGCACCATGGGAAGACACTGGCTTCCAGGCAGCCCTGGCAACGGCCATACGGGTTGGCGGATTCACCGCCAACCGCCAATGGGTCCGGCTGCCTGAACAGATATCCCTGTCCGTAGCCCATGTCTGTGCCACCGAACTCAATGCCCGGAAAGACCAGACGATCAGCGACAGCACCGTTTTTTGTCCCCAAAGCCCGTTTGTGGTGATTAACGGCAGCTCAATCGAGCGTCTCAAAGGCCATGTGATGGTAGAGGGCACTGTCGTTGTGCAAACGGATATGCTCGCTAATCTGCTGCAAGGTTGCAGGCAACTGGTGCTTACTGGCGAGCTGGATGACAAACAGTGGTTATGGTTATTGTGCCGACTGGAGGAATTACCGGAGAGTAAAAGACCACAGTTGTTTGCCAATTTGCCAACCGATTTGTTGCTCCCTGCAAGGGCTGGCTACTGTCCAACCACGGGAGCCTGCAACCCACACTGCGCCGCTTTCACCTATCAGATTAACCCCGGGGATACCCTGGAATCCCTGCAGCAGGTCAACCTCATCAGCCAGAGCCGTTTCACCTTTTCCCTGACCAACAGTCCACTGCTGGATGCCCTGGTCAATGGGACGCCAACGACCCTTTGTGGTCTGGAGCGCAACCCGGAATTGGCTGTCAACCTGGAAACCCTGTTGTTGCCTGCTCCATATCTATTTATTCATGGGAACAAGATGGATCTGCCAAAGGCACGGGTCACCTTCATGAAACCCCCGGGGCAGCAAACCACCGGCTCAGCATTGATCAACGCCCTGCTCAACGTTTCCGACAGCCAACCACCTGCACCGGAAAACCCGATCTACTCCCTGCTGATGTCTCTGCCCCAATCCTGTCAAAAGCGCTATCCGGACAGGCCGCCCTGGACCGGGGAGGATTTTCAGCTTCGGTTTGAGCAACAGGCCGAGGCAGAACGCCTGCTGGACGGTAGCCCAGGGCTTCTGCCCTGCCATCAACGCCGTGCCTTGCATGTGCTGTTGGCCAAGGCGTATCGTGGCGATCCGGAGATTTACAGTTTCATCAAGGCGAAAATTGCCGGTTATTATCCTGATCAACCCGCCGACAACCGGGCCGACCGATCCGCCCTGGAGCAATGGCTGACCCACCACCCTGCCCCGGAACTGAGGGACATCAAGGCCGATTTCTGGATGCTGGCCCGGCACTGTCCCGCCAAGGTACACCAGAACAGCCAGGACCCGTATCCTGTATCTCGCAAAGCAGTGAAACAGCTGGCCATCTATATGGTCGCCGCCGCCCCCCGGGCACAGCAGCGGCCCCTGGCACAGCGATTGGGGGTTGATCTTCGGCGGGCCCGGCAAAAACGCTTTTTTGATGGAAACCTGCGCTCAACCTTAAAAGATACCCTTATCGCTCACCGGTTATCACTCAGGCAAGACACCATCATCAGCCAAACGGTTGGGACGCTGGAGAGCCAGATTAGCGCCATTCTGAATCAGGCCGACCAACAGAAATCACAACAGATCCGGGAGTTACTGGCCACCAACTTTGTTGATGATCAGTTACCCGGGCCGTGCCAGGATTTGCCCGATGCCCTCCTTGCCCGACAGCGCCATCACTGGTCCCGGCAGGAGCGGCGTCTGGTGCATTTGGCCCGGAGGGTCCGGGAGCATCCCGT
>NZ_JAGHQV010000082.1:0-12775 GCF_017744175.1 Thalassotalea sp. G20_0
GTCCGGAAGAATATGAAGCCAAAGGCGCTAAAAGCCTTTGATAAAGCGATGCTGCGAAAACGAGCAGTGATTGAAAGTGTGAATGATCAATTGAAAAATATTTCTCAGATAGAGCACACTCGGCACCGTTCAACTTTGCGGTAAATCTGATAGCAGGGCTGATTGCTTATACCCGTCAACCCAAGAAGCCCCATATTGATATAACAGTGCTGACTGAAGGGGTTCCTATGGCTTTATGAGCGTCGAACTCACGTTAATCAAGCCAATCCAGCCTAAAAGGCTGTTGGTGGCCATTGCAAACCCCAAGCTTAAAAACGATAGCAGGATTGCCAGAATAAGCAGGGCATTCATAAGCATCGTGGGTTTAGCAGGGCTGTGGGAGTGGGGAAGCGATCATAGTATTTAGCGATTTTGATTGATGTTGGTGATTATCCGGCAGCGGGCACGCTACTGCAAACAGGTATTGGTCAACTGTCAGCTAACATCATCCGTTCAAATCTTTGAATGAGATCAGAAAAGCCGCTGCCCGCTACCCGCCGCCCGCTCCCCGTAAAAGCACTCGTCTTATCTTTTTCGGGAAGCGGGCAGCGTTCTTTTAAGGATATTGCTTATACAACTGCTTCGCCCGCCAGGGATAAAGCTGTGCCAGCCGCGCACTGCTATCGTCCAGCCTCTGCTGAACCGGCTCGCTTAACCATCCGCGATAATAACGGCCAAGAATGGTGGCATTCTCCATTACCTTTTGCTCCCAGGGGCCAAGTTCGTCGGCACGAACGAGAGCGGCTTCAAACTGCGGATCAATAAGGGAGTGTTGGGAGCGGGCCTGGGCGTATGCACTCCAGCTGTAGGGCCAGGCTGGTCTCGCCAAAACAGCCTCTCTCCAGGCGGTTAAATCCACCGGTTCAGCGGTCTGGGTTGGCGTTAAACCGTGGCGGAAACCCAGCTCAAGCACCCTGGCCTTTAATACCCGCAATTCCGAGGCAAAGGGCGCGTTATTCAGGGCCTTGTCGATACCGTTAACGGTAACGTCAAAATCCCTTTGATTAATCTTATAATTGCTATCCGCTTTGGTCTCTGCCTGCCAGAACTCCAGAAAATCCTGGGTCTGGTAACGCCAGATTTCAGAGCGAATCAGATTGAACGCGGTATTTAATGCCACCGCCAATAACGCAATAGCGGGCAATACCAGCAGCCACCGTTTAAGCATTTGCCATCCTTTTTAAAAGATTATTTGAACCACAAAGCTCACAAAGAGCACAAAGGAAAAGAAAAGCTCTTCTTTGTGCTCTTCGTGTTCTTCGTGGTTCAAAACAAAGTCACTCAGCCCCACCAAACAGCGAGAAAGTCAGTAAATCCGGATTGGTCAATGTCAGCTGATGCCGAACGGACTCGCCATACCATTCATCCAGCACTTCAGCCGCTGCCTTCATAGCAGGCGGTCGTCGTTTGGCGTGGTGAGCATCCGAAGCCACAAACTGCACCAACTCATGGTCCAGCAACCAGCGGGCTGTGGCTTGTGCATTGTCTCCAAAAAAACCGGGTATACAACCGGCAGTCACCTGAAACAATGCGCCCCGTTCCACCAATGGAAAGATGCGTTCCGGGTAGGCCATCAGCTCCTTGTTCCGTTCCGGATGGGCAATCACCACCCGCACCTGCTGGCGATCCAGCCACTCCAGCATCTGTTCAATACCCAATGGAATATTGCTGTGGGGCATTTCCAGCAGCAGGCAGTCGTAACCGTCCCATTTACCGATCATCGGGATGCGCTTTTGGCGCAGCTGAAACATCATCTCATCACTAAAACGCACCTCCGCCCCCATGGCCAACTGAACACCAATACCGGCTTGTTGCACATGACCAACCAGCACATCAAAGGCAGGTGCAATGGTGGTGATATCGTTATCGTAACGACCGGGATGCATATGGGGCGTGCAGACCATCCGCTGGATATCATTGGCTTCGGCTATGCGCAGCAGTTCCAGGGATTGCTCCATGGTCTCCGGACCATCATCAATGGCGGGGATAATATGGTTGTGAATATCTATCATGTTTGCGCTCCCCGCCTCCCGCTGCCCGCTTCCCGTAAAATACAACCCTGCATAAATGATTTCTCACTATCTTCTATATTCTGACGTAACGTTTTCTTGACTCCACTCACGAGCACTTCTATCTTTACTTTTTAATAAAAAGTAAAGAAGGAGGCGCTATGCCGGTAATCAGCAGCAAAAGGCAAATCACCCTGCCCGCAGAGCAGTGCCGACAGGCAGGGCTGGCACCCGGCGATGAGTACGAAAGCTACGTGGATAACCAAGGGCATATTACTATCGTAAAAAAAACAATGGGAGCGGCGAAAGGTTTGCTCAAAGGTATCAAGACTGACAAACGGGTCAATGAAGAGACCTCCCTGCAAACCGGCATCAACCCATGATTGCCATCGATACCAACGTCCTTCTCCGCTATCTGCTGGATGATGACGAGCTGCAATCACCGAAGGCTGCCCGGCTGATTACCGGGCAGCACAAAGTTCTGATAACCGATGTGGTCCTGGTAGAAACTCTCTGGACCTTACGGGGTAAAAAGTACAATCTTGATAATCCTGAACTGATTGGGGTCATTCAGCAACTGTTTGCAGAACCCAACCTCTGTTTTGAAGATGGCCAGACTGTCTGGCGGGCGCTGAATGACTTTCGGCTGGCCAAACCCGTCAAGGCTGGCAGCAAGCGAAAAACTGCCGACTTTCCCGATGCGCTGATCGTTAACAAAGCAAATTACTGCTCAAAGCCATCCGAACCACTGGATGGGGTTTATACCTTTGATCTGGCTGCACAGCAAATACCGGGAGCTCTGAAGCCTTAACAAGCTCTGTATTGTTTATCTTTTTCGGGGAGCGGGTGGCGGGAAGCGCCCGGCAGGGTCGGCAAATACCTGGCCAACCACCCCAAAGCCATCATGCAAACAAAATAAGCCGCATTCGAAGGTATCTGCAGATTAAAATCCACCGACGAATGAATCATAATCGCCAGTATCCCCATAAACGCCGCAAAGCCCATCCCCACCATCAGCATATTCCGTCGCAGGCGCATGGCCTGAATCGCTTGCCAGGCGGTAAATAGCACCATCAGCCCCAGAATGGCATAAGCCGGCACACCAAACTCCAGGGGGAATTGCAGAAAGTCATTATGGGCCAGGTCGAAAAAGCCCCGCCAGGTACCATCATGATATTGCGGCAGGGTGGTATAGAAGCTGCCAGCACCGGAACCGGCAAGGGCAAAATCAGGAATGGCACCGATGGTTTGCGGGTTCACATCACTACGGGCTTCTGTTTGTACGTTGGTTCTTTCCAGCCGTTCTACTACCTCTTCCAGCCCGAACCACTGGCTGACAATAATGGTATCGATCACAAACAGGCTGACAAACAGAATCACCACACCACGGGTTAATTTTTTACGACAGATAACGTACAAAACCCCGGTAATCATCAGGCTGGAGAAAAACGCCGTATTGCCCATACGGGAGCGCCCCATCACCAGCCCGACCACCATAATGGCAATGGCGGTACGTAAAATCACTTTGTTGCTTAGCAGGGTTTTCAGGGTTTGTTGCCAGAACTCATGCCAGTCATGAAAGCGCCGTTCGTTCAGCTGACCCAGCAACAGGCCCATACCCACCGCCAGGGTCATCTCCAGGCAGCCTGAAAAACTATTACGGTTAACAAACGTACCCGAAGCTACACCCTGGCCGGTCTCTTTCGGCCCAAACAACAAAACCTCTGCACCAGACAAAGTACTCAACGAACCAAACAACGCCTGAAACGCCCCGGCAATCACAAACACCCAGGCAATCACCCGCAACCGCTTCGGATCACTCACCAGCAACAACACCATGGCAAACAGCAGCGCATAGGCCAGCGATAACAGGGCATGCACCTGGGAAGCAAAAGGATCAAGGGAAAGATAAAGAGCATCCGGCACCGGCAGGTTTAATGCGCTGGCCGCTTCAACCTGAACCGACCAGGCCACCGGTGATAACTGCTGCACAAGCTCTGCAGGCAGTGGCAACGACTGCACCCAAACCCAGAAAGCAACCAGCAACAACCCAATATAAACCGGCGCACCTTTACGAAAGGCAGGGGTAACCGACAGATGCCCAAAACCATACCCCGCCAACCAGAAGGCCGACAGCATAAAAACACCCGCCTGCAAAATCCCCATGGCCCATTCGGGCTTGCTGCCATAGGGCAAGGGCAGCCAGGTAATCACCAGCAACAGAAAATAAAACAGAAAACGGCTAAAACGGTTATCCAGCGTGGACAAGGCGGTAATCCTTAAACAGATTCAGGCATCAGGGGAATAGGCAAGCAGGGATTATACAGAAGACCGAAAGGAGGGAAAAAGATCCTTTTGAACCACAAAGCACACGAAGAGCACAAAGGAAAAGAAAAGCTCTTCTTTGTGCTCTTCGTGTGCTTTGTGGTTCCAATGCTTTTCCTTTGTGCTCTTCGTGTGCTCTGTGGTTCCACTTCTTTTCCTTTGTGCCCTTCGTGAGCTCTGTGGTTCCACTTCTTTTCTTCAAACCACCGGGGCCGGATTCAAAACTATAAAAACAGGAAAAGTGTTCTATTTTTAGTTATTAACAATAAATAGAGATATACGGATGAAAACCAAGTCTAACCAGTTATCAGAACACATCATTGGCTGCGCCATAGAAGTTCATTGAGTTTTGGGGCCGGGCCTGCTGGAGTCAATTTATGAAGAAGCACTGTTTTTCGAGCTTAAACAGGCCAACCTGCAGGTTGAAAGGCAGGTGCCTGTTCCAGTGTATTACAAAAACAAAAAACTCAATACCGACCTGAAGCTTGATCTTCTCGTTGAAGGGTTAGTCATTGTCGAATTAAAAGCTGTGGAAAAACTCAACCGTATTCATGATGCTCAGTTATTGACCTACTTGAAAATGAACAATCTCTGGCTGGGCTTGCTGATCAACTTTAATGAGTACGTCCTCAAACATGGCATCAAGCGGCTGGTCAACTGATTTTTTTGTGAACCACAAAGCTCACAAAGGAAAGAAAAAGAAAAAGAAAAAATCTTATCTTATCTTATCTTTTCCTTTGTGCTCTTCGTGTGCTCTGTGGTTCCAAGGCTTTTAAACCACCGCCCCTCCATTCGCCAGTTTAACCCTGTAAATTCGCTTAACCACAGCCGCCACCACAAAGTAACCCGTAATCCCCGCCAGGTTCGATAAAATATCCAGCAAATCCTGGTTACTGCCCTTACGAAACCCAAGGGTATCCTGCAACACTTCCAGCAACACCCCAAAGGCCAACAACCCCAGTGGCTTATACCAGGTAAAGCGGGCAGTAGGAAAGGCCAGGTAGTCAAGCATCAACGCCAACACAAAAAACACAATAACGTGCTTTACTTTGTCGTTAACAAAACCGGTGGGGTCAATACTGCCGGGAATCACCGCCATCACAGTGCAGGTAAGGATGGCAGCCACAAACACCAGCCGCTGCCAGGGCAATTTACCCCATTTTTTGTCTTGCATTATTGGTCATCATCCATGAGGGATCATCAAACCTGAACAGGCGCTACCCATCCATTGAACCATATCCTTGTGGATTTTCCGATTGCCACTTCCACGCATGGGCCATGATATCATCCAGCGAATACTCCGCTTTCCACCCCAACTCACGTTCGGCTTTTTCAGGGTGGGCATAGCAGGCAGCAATATCCCCCGGACGACGGTCAGCGATAACATAAGGCACCTGTCTGCCAGACGCCTTTTCAAAGGTGTGGATCATCTCCAGCACCGAGTACCCCTTGCCGACGCCCAGGTTCCACACATGGCAGTCCCGGTTATCATCCGTCAATCTTTCCAGCGCCTTCACATGCCCACGGGCCAGATCCACCACATGGATATAGTCACGCACACCGGTGCCATCGGCCGTCGAATAATCATTGCCAAATACGTTCAGCTGCTGCAACTTGCCAATAGCCACCTGGGAAATATAAGGCAACAGATTATTGGGAATATCGTTAGGGTCTTCACCGATCAGGCCAGAAGGGTGCGCCCCTACCGGATTAAAATAGCGCAGCAGGGCGATATTCCATTGCGGGTCGGACTTATAAAGTTCCCGCAAAATCTCCTCAATCACCAGTTTCGAATGGCCATAAGGATTCGTGGCCGACAGGGGAAAACTCTCTTCAATAGGCAGCGTATGCGGGTCACCGTACACGGTAGCGGATGAGCTGAAAATCAGCCGTTTGATATGATGGGCTGCCATGGCCTGGCAGAGCGTGATCGTACCGCTGATATTATTGTCATAATACTTCAGTGGCATGGTGCAGGACTCCCCCACTGCCTTCAAGCCGGCAAAATGTATGACCGCATCGAATTGATGGGCCGACATTAACCGGTTTAACGTCTGCTCATCCCGGATATCACCCTCAACAAAAGGCAATGCCTTGCCGGTAATTTGCTCCACACGCCGGATAGCAGTGGGCGAACTGTTACTGAGATTGTCCAATACGATGGGGTCATGACCGGCATTCAGTAACTCAACACAGGTATGGGAGCCGATATAACCAGCGCCGCCGGTAACGAGAATTTTCATTGGTGGGGCCTTTATTTTGAACCACAAAGCACACGAAGAGCACAAAGAAAAGAAAAAAGAAAAAAGAAAAAATCTTATCTTTTCCTTTGTGCTCTTTGTGTGCTTTGTGGTTCCAACTTCTTTAGCTCAGGTAAAGCAGATACCCAATGTAAGCACGGGGAATGATCGATACACAGCGATCAACAATAAAGCGC
Source organism: Thalassotalea sp. G20_0 (assembly GCF_017744175.1). Taxonomy (NCBI): domain Bacteria; kingdom Pseudomonadati; phylum Pseudomonadota; class Gammaproteobacteria; order Alteromonadales; family Colwelliaceae; genus Thalassotalea; species Thalassotalea sp. G20_0. The sequence continues at coordinate 6,811 of NZ_JAGHQV010000082.1, forward strand.
GTCATAACAATAATTGGTAGCGTCAATAAACCCGGCAATACTGCCACAATCAAAACGCCTGCCCTTGAACTTATAAGCCAGCACACAGCCCCTCTGAGCTTGGGCCATCAGGGCATCGGTAATCTGAATCTCGCCGCCTTTACCCGGCCGGGTATCCCGGATCAGGTCAAAAATATCCGGCGTCAGAATATAGCGGCCAATAATAGCCAGCTTGCTGGGGGCATCTTCTTTTGCAGGCATCTCCATCATGGTTTCCACCCGGATCAGATCATCAGAAATAGCCTGCCCGGCAATCACCCCATATTTCAGCAGTGACTCCTTATCACTACCGGCAATCTGATGCTCCAGTTCATAGTTGGCATCAAAATGATCTTCCAGGCTGCGCTTGCCACGGCCGGTAACAATACAGATATCATTCATACCCGCCTGCAGCGCCTCTTCAACGCCATACTCAATCAGCGGTTTACTGACAATGGGCATCATCTCTTTAGGCATGGATTTGGTGGCAGGGAGGAAGCGGGTGCCGTAGCCGGCAGCGGGGAAAAGGCATTTCTTTATCATAGGATGGTATGTGGGACTCAGTATTTGTGTGGTAAAAGTGTTTTTAAAAAGGCAGCAAAATTGGCACCATCATTGGCGGGATCAAAGAATACGTACTATATTACGTACGTAAAAAATAGTAAAAGAATCAGGAGAAAATCCATGAGCAGATACAGCGCCAGCGAAGCCCGTGCAAACCTGTACCGGCTGATTGATGAAACCGCTCAAAGCCACAAGCCAGTGCTTATTACTGGCAAACGCAACAATGCCGTACTGGTATCTGAAGAAGACTGGAGTGCTATTCAGGAAACACTTCACCTGCTCAATATACCGGGAATGCGGAAATCCATCCGCGACGGATTGGCCAGCGATATTTCAGATTGCAGCGAGGAGCCCAGCTGGTGAGTTGGAAACTGGTATACACCCGGCAGGCGCAAAAAGATGCAAAGAAAATCGCAGCCGCAGACCTGAAATCCAAAGCAGAAGCCCTGCTGAATATACTGGCGATTAATCCGTATCAAACACCACCACCTTACGAAAAGCTGATCGGTGACCTGAGTGGCGCATTATCACGGAGAATTAATATTCAGCACCGGCTGGTTTACCAGGTACTGAAAAAAGAGAAAACCGTTAAAATCATCAGGATGTGGACCCATTACGATTAGTTGGCATAAATAGCCACTCAATGCCCACAAACTATAGGGTACCGGGTAATCATCTTACTCACCGAGGAATAATTCAGGCCAAAATGATCAGCGATGGCTGTTCAGACTAAACTAACATTTCACTCAGCTGGTGCAAGTGACAATAATACGAACAGCAACTAGGAGGCTGACCGAGAATAGACTGCCCTACTGCGGTGGCAGCAAATTGGTCTAAAAAGTCGGAAATTTTTAGCAAATAGAACCACTATTCACTAAAACTTTCCGACTTTTTATCCTCAATTTTCTGCCATCCTCGCTACGGGCGCTATTCTCGGTCAGCCTCCTGGCAACCTGAAAGGCACTACCCAATGAAAAACAATGAAACAGCGATACAAGAAATGCTGCAGCAGGAGATAGGGAAAATACCCAGCGAACACCTGCCAGCACTATTAAGAATCGTTCACAGCTTCAGGGAGAGTGTTTCTCTTGGTACGGAGGAAGAGTCTTTTGAAAAAGGCTGGAAAGAAACCACCAAAGGGGATTACCAGCCTGTTGAAGAACTGTGGAAAGGGCTGGACCATTGAACAAGCTCTATTTCACTCCGGAATTCAAAAGAGCCCTGGGCAAATTATTAAAAATGGACAAATACCTTTCTGGTTCATAGTGGCTCAAACCTGCAGATCTAAAGCAAGGAGACAAGGCCAACTCATGAACACCGCCCAATACACACTTTATTCCTGGCGCGCAATCATCTTGCTCACCGTGGAATAATGCAGGCCAAAATAATCAGCGATGGCTTTCTGGGTGTAACCGCCGGAACCAAAAGCCGCACAAACAGCAGCCTCGATTGAATCACAACTCGCCTGGTAAAACTCAAGGGGCCGTGCAGGTTTGCGTTTCTGCTTATGAGGCACTTCCGAAAGCGCCTTACCTTTCACTGGCTTTTCAATATATTGCTGCTGATCCGAAACAAACCGGTCATCACCCTGGTAGATCTGCTGTTTGAGATGAACCCAGATATTGATACCCACCCCTGCCAGAACAAAAGCAGCAAAACGTTCACAGGCTCGTTCCCGATCTTCCGAAAACTGCAACAGCATGGCATCGGTGGCCAGCCAGTCTGGTGAAGTCAGCTCACCGAGGGTATAACGGTAACTGCTCCAAGCCAGTCGCCGGGGTGTTCCACCATTCGGGCCCTGACCGGATTCAACACCACATAACGGCTCAACTCCAGAAGGTAAGCCGACTTATCCACCAGAATGGCTTTGTAGCGCCCCTGAAAAAGATGGCCAACCCGCCCATAGCGTCGGTTAAACCGCGTGGTATAAACACCATTCAACTGTCGCATACCGGCCGACAAATTACCGTCTGGCGTTTCCACCACCAGGTGATAATGATTCGTCATCAAACACCAGGAATGAATCGTCCAGTTAAAGCGTTCACAGACCTCTGCCAAGGTATCCAGAAACAGATTAAAGTCAGACTCTTCTCGATAAATAGCCTTACGTTCATTACCACGCGAAGTCACATGGTACAGCGCACCTGCGTACTCGATTCTCAATGGCCTGCTCACTCTTATATGCCCCCAGGTAATATGAAGCTTGCAAACTATTTCTAACCATACCCGGCATTGGGTTGCTCAGTGCTACGGCACTGTTTGCTGCGATTGGTGATATATCAGCATTTAAAAATGGCAGGGAAATGGCTGCCTGGCTGGGCTTGGTGCCAAAGCAACAATCGACCGGTGGTGTGCCCACGTTGCTGGGGATCAGTAAACGGGGCGATACTTACCTGCGAACCCTGTTGATACACGGTGGCGGAACCGTTGTCAGGGTAGCCGACAAACACGACGATCGACGTAATAATTGGATTAAAGAGCTTGATCAGCGCAGGGGCAAGAATATAGCAGCAGTGGCTGTTGCCAATAAAAACGCTCGCATTGCCTGGGCTGTGTTAACCAAGAAAGAGCCGTACAAGGCAGCAGCATGAACATAGGTATTTCAATATTAAACACTTGTCGTTAGAGAGGAAAAGCAAAAGCGGTTAATCAGTGTAAGAAGCCTGCAACGAGTTGCGCGGATAAAGTTCAAATGATGGCATAAAAGTAAGACCTGCACTCCCTTGAACCTGACCGGGGTCAGGGCCCGTAGAGGCCGAAGACCTGATGAGGTGGGAGTGAGCGGATTCCATCAGGGCCAGAGGCATTGAGACCTCACCCCAAAGGCCGGTCTCTTTATTAAGAGAATGGAAGCATTACTCTTTAGTCATGATGGGAAACTTATCCTTGCAAAGCGGGGCGGACCATATATGACCCCGGTTTTCGTGGCAGGGAGAAAGCGGGTGCCGTAACCGGCGGCGGGGAATAAGCATTTTTTGATCATATAAGCCCGATCGTATGATTATTGACAAAACGTGATCTATCAACCATTTTGTATGTACATAAGGCACACAACAATGATATGAAAGTATTTAACTGGAATTGTGAAAAAAACGCATGGCTCAAGGCCAACCGGGGCATCTCATTTGAAGAGATCATTTTTCACATAGAAATGGGTGGAGAGCTGGCAATTACTCATCACCCGAATCAGGCGAAATACCCTGGCCAGAAGATATCGATTGTTCAGGTTGAAGACTATGTCTACCTGGTACCCTTTGTGGAATCAGAAAAAGAGATATTTCTCAAAACCATCATCCCCAGCCGGAAAGCAACAAAACAGTACCTGGGAGGCACCCCATGAAACCAAGTAAACACGAGTTACAAGAAGAACAGGAAATTCTGGATGCGTTTGAAGCGGGAGAACTCGAACCCGTTGATAATCCGGAAGTCATTCAACACACTCATCAACAGGCAGCAGCGAACACCTTTAAAAAAGATGCACGGTTGAATATTCGCCTGAGCAGCCGCACACTGAGAGCCCTGCAAAAAATGGCTCTGGAAGAAGGCATACCCTATCAGACCATGATTGCCAGTGTGCTCCATAAATACGCAGAAGGCAGACTTGTCCCCAGTGAGAATATCTCAGGCAAAAAGTAGAAAACGTCTTTTTCTGAAAACTGACTACTGCCCACTTCTGTTATGCAGCAGGCTTAACCAGTTTACCTGCTGCTTCCAGCCTCTTATAAAGGCTGCCTGCACTAAACTCCAGCCCATTTGGCCAGCAAAGTGCTCCCAACTCGATAAAGAATCGTAGAAAAAAATCGGCATCTTCCAAAGCCTGAGTAAGGCTGGTTTTGTTGACAAGAATGTCACTAAAATCCATAACACCAAAACTACCATCAGAAAAGTGAAGCTTAATTTCCACACCTGACTGGTAAACTGCCTGAGTTATTTTAATCATTATCCGCTCCTGCTATACGCTCAAGTGGTTGGAGATTAACAGCCCTTTGCCAATTCGCCTCAAGTTCAGCCTGATGCGACAAACACCAATCACCCACAAGCTTTGCCGCTTTCTTAGGCAACCCACCTTCCAGAACATGGCCAGTTGAGATGTCTACCAGCGCCTCATGACCTTGATACTCTGCATGAACATGCGGTGGTGCATGATCTGCATGGTACATTCGAATATAAATCCCAAAAAAGGTCGATATCACTGGCATCACAAAACCCTGCTGAAGGCAATTATTATAATCATCAGATTAGCCAAACTTTAGCAAGCATCACTCCACTAATATGATTGCCTGATTTTGAGCAGCAATAGCAGCCACTGAATATCAAAACAACAGTCTTTTTCTGAAAACTGACTACTGATAACTGCCCACTTTCTTAACCATCTTACTCACCGTGGAATAGTGCAGCCCAAAAAAATCCGCGATGGCCTTCTGGGTATAACCACCGGAGGCATACGCAGCACAAACCGCCTCCGCTGGAGAATCAAAACTGGCACGATAAAACTCAAGGGGTCTGGCCGGTTTACGCATCTGCTTGTGTGGGACTTCAGAAAGTGCCTTACCCTTAACCGGCTTTTCAATATACTGCTGCTGATCGGCCACAAAACGGTCATCACCCAAGTAAATCTGCTGCTTCAAGTGTAGCCAGATATTAATGCCAACACCCGCCAGCACGAAAGCAAAAAACCGTTCACAGGCTCGTTCGCGGTCATCAGAGAACAGACGTAACATCGCATCCGTCGCCAACCAGTCTGGCGAGTCCACTTCACCGAGGGTATAACGGTAACTGCTCCACAGCCAGTCGGCGGGATGATCCACCATTTTGGCTCGAACCGGGTTCAACACCACGTAGCGGCTCAACTCCATAAGATAAGCTGACTTATCCACCAGAATGGCCTTGTAGCGCCCTTGGAACAGATGCCCTACCCGCCGACGATTAAAGCGCGTGGTATAAACACCATTCAACTGTCGCATACCAGCCGAAAGATTACCGTCCGGCGTTTCCACCACCAGATGGTAATGATTGGTCATCAAACACCAGGAATGAATCACCCAGTTAAACCGCTCACAAACCTCGGCAAGCACATCAAGAAACAGGCAAAAATCCACCTATTCCCGATAAATCGGCTTACGCTCATTCCCCCGCGACGTCACATGATACAGCGCACCCGCATACTCAATCCGCAACGGCCTGCTCACACTTATACCCCCAAGTCATAAACAAAGAGCTATAAAAGTAGAACAGTTTTAATGCTCGTCAAGAATCAAGACCTAATGGAATGGTCCGCCCCGCTCCCAAAACGGCTTCAAATGAGCCAAAATAGAATGAGTTTGGTAGGACATCATTCAAAATAAGAAACGGAGCGAACCATCCATGGGCAAGATTAACAAAT
>NZ_JAGHQV010000083.1:0-12171 GCF_017744175.1 Thalassotalea sp. G20_0
GAATAAAGTGGTCTCTCTCTTCTTTTGATTCGGCTTTGGTTTTCACCCGGGGCAACAGCGCGGCCACGGACTCTTTGAGCTTGGGTGTTTTCTCCAGTTCCAGCCCGTTGTCCACCAGTTTCGCCACGGCCCATAGCAGATTGGTGACTTCCTGTGGATTAAAGTGGTCTTTCTCTTCTGTTGATTCGGCTTTGGTTTTCACATGGGGCAACAGCGTGGCGACGGCTTCTTTGAGCTTCGGTGTCGTCTCCAGCTCAAGCCCGTTGCCAACCATTTTTGCCAGGGCCCACAGCAGATTGGCGGTACCTTGGGCATCCATACCCCTGGCGTCAGGTTTTTGGTTGCACTTAACTATTACTGCATCAAGTAACGTTGACAATAAAGCTGCCTGAGCCTCCTTACTTCTCTCATTCATGTACTTATGTGGGGTAAAAACACCCGCTGATGTAAATGAATGAAGCGTCGTCGTCAGGCTTCGCCAAGGCCACCCGGCGGTAGCTTTAAAATCGTGCAACAATGGTATCAGTTGGCGTTGTTCACTGTGATTTAATGGTCTTTTTGACCTTGATGTGTATTGTTTGATTGAACAGGCAAATTGACTGTGTTTTTTCCCGTTATAGCGATCACCATAATGAGTAGATACCCTCATCAGGTCATCTATTTTTGCTGGTGTGATGAGAGCGTTAAAATCCTGAACAGGTTTTATTGAATGTCTTGGTGGATGGTTAGCAGAGCAGGCGTCAGAGGCAGGATAAAATTCATGACGCTCCGGGATATAGGGGAGTGGAGTATTCGTCCGCCTCACTGTGCCATACCTGTATCGCCCACTCCCGGAAGCACCGGTATGATCATCCGGTTGTTTATAATCATTACCTGATGTTGTGCATTGCCAACTGATACCAGCACCGCCTCTGTCCATCAATATATTTCATTAATTCATGGGAAATATAAAATGTAGACTACTCTACGGCGTCACCGGGAAGCAGTTTTTACGGGCTTTTTTCTCTTCCTTTTTCTCTTTTTGGGTTTATTTATTTGCTCTTCTAAATATTCTTCAGCGGTAAAATAACAGTCATCCGAAAATTGCCCTCCCTCATCAGCAGTAAAATATGCCTCGTCTGCCACCCACTCGCCGCTGCTAAGTGACACCGAGCCATGAGCCTCTGGCAGGACGGCTAACTTTGCCTTTATTTGCTCAATAACTATTTTCATTGAATCCTGGTGATCAAGCTTGTTCACCGGGATTTCAATGACCTCAAATCCTGATTTTTTCAGCAGGGCGATTTTCAGCAAAGTCGCACCATTCCTGATTTTTAAATCACCACTCGCGTAATGAGAAGGTCCCTGAACGTCGATAACCGTGTTGTAATCTGGCAGTAGCAGGTCAACCGGAGGTAGTGAGTTCAGACTCTTTTCTTCTTCAATCTTCAAAGACGGAAGGCTCGATTGGAGTTGCTCGCGGAAGGTGGATTGAGATTGTGAAATAATTGTCTGGTAATAGGGGACCACCGGACACGGTCGCCCAAGCCAACTGGCGGCCATGGCAATGACGGTTTGAGCCTCTATATTGTCCGGGGATGTATTTCCCAGGCGAGAAAATAGTTCACCTATGTGCTTTTCAAGCGGGTTTTTATTATTTCTACCGAAGCACAGATAAAACCTGGCACAGAATACCATGACTCCCCAGAGAGACATCGATATATCTTGCTGAGAGAGTTGAGGGTTTTTACTGATTCTGTCGACAAGAGAATCGACCGTAAATTTAACCAAGTTTAACTCAATGGCCTCACCCAGTTTCGCCACAGCCCACAGCAGGTTGGCGATATGCTGAGGAGTAAAGCGATCTTTCTCTTCTTTTGGTTCGGCTTTGGTTGCCACTTGGTACAACAGCGCGGCCAGGGTCTCTTTGAGCTTCGCTGTCTTCTCCAGCTCCAGCCCTTTGTCCACCAGTTTCGCCACAGCCCAAAGCAGGTTGGCGGCAGCTTGAGTGTTGAATTGGTCTTTCTCGTCTTTTGATTCGGCTTTGGTTTTCACATGAACCAGCAGCGCGGCCACGGCCTCTTTGAGCTTTACTGTCTTCTCCAGCCCGTTGTCCACCAATTTCGCCAAGGCCCACAGCAGGTTGGCGACGTGCTGTGGCTTGAACTGGTCTTTCTCTTCTTTTGATTCGGCTTTGGTTTTCACCCGGGGCAACAGCGCGTTCAAGGCCTCGTTGAGATTCGGTGTCTTCTCCAGCTCCAGCCCGTTGTCCACCAGTTTCGCCACGGCCCACAGCAGGTTAGCGATATGCTGAGAGCGGTCTTTCTCTTCTTTTGATTCAGCTTTGGTTTTCACCCGGGGCAGCAGCGCAGCCACGGCCTCTTTAAGCTTCGGTATCTTCTCCAGTTCCAGCCCGTTGTCCACCAGTTTCGCCACGGCCCACAGCAGGCTGGCGACTTCCTGCGGGTTGAAGTGGTCTTTCTCTTCTTTTGATTCGGCTTTGCTTTTCACCTGGGGCAACAGCGCGGCCATAACCTCTTTGAGCTTCGGCATCTTCTCCAGCTCCAGCCCATTATCCACCAGTTTCGCCACGGCCCACAGCAGGTTGGCGACTTCCTGTGGCTTGAAGTGGTCTTTCTCTTTTGTTGATTCGACTTTGGTTTTCACATGGGACAACAGCGCGGTCACGGCCTCGTTAAGCTTCACTGTTTTCTCCAGCTCCAGCCCGTTGTCCACCAGTTTCGCCAAGGCCCACAGCAGATTGGCGATATGCTGAGGAATAAAGAGGTCTTTCTCTTCTGTTGATTCAGCTTTGGTTTTCACCCGGGGCAGCAGCGCGACCAAGGCCTCTTTGAGCTTCGGTGTCTTCTCCAGTTCCAGCCCGTTGTCCACCATTTTCGCCACGGCCCACAGCAAGTTGGCGAGGTGCTGTGGCTTGAAGTGGTCTTTCTCTTCTTTTGATTCGGCTTTGTTTTTTACCTGGGAAAACAGCGCGGCCATAACCTCTTTGAGCTTCGGTAGCTTCTTCAGCTTCAGCCCATTGTCCACCAGTTTCGCCAGGGCCCACAGCAGGTTGGAGACTTCCTGTGGCTTGAAGTGGTCTTTCTCTTCTTTTGATTCGGCTTTGGTTTTCACATGGGGCAACAGCGCGGCTACAGCCTCTTTAAGATTCGGTGTTTTCTTCAGCTCCAGCCCTTTGTCTACCAATTTTGCCACAGCCCACAGCAGGTTGGAGATATGCTGAGGAATAAAGTGGTCTTTCTCTTCTTTTGATTCGGCTTTGGTTTTCACCCGGGTCAACAGCGCGGCCACGGCCTCTTTGAGCTTCGGTGTCTTCTCCAGTTCCAGCCCGTTGTCCACAAGTTTCGCCAGGGCCCACAGCAGGTTGGCGGTACCTTGTGCATCGATATCCCAGGCTTCAGGTTTTTGGTTGCACTTAAGTATTACTGCATCAAGTAAAGTTGACAATAAAGCTGCCTGAGTTTCCTTACTTCCCTCATTCATGTATTTATGAGGGGTAAAGACACCCGCTGAAGTAAATGAATGAAACGTTGTCGTCAGACTTCGCCAGGCCCATCCGGCGGTAGCTTTAAAACCGTGCAACAATGGTATCAGTTGGCTTTGTTCACTATGATTCAAAGGTCGCCTTGACGCTGAAGTGTATTGTTTGATTAAAGTGGCAAATTGACTGTGTTTTTTCCCACTATAGCGATCACCATAATGAGTAGATATCCTCATCAGGTAATCCATTCTTTCTTGTGTGATGAGAGCATTAAAATCCTGAACAGGTTTTATTGAATGTCTCGGTGGATGGTTAGCAGAGCAGGCATCAGAATCAGAATAAAATTCATGACGCTCCGGGATATAGGGGAGTGGAGTATTCGTCCGCCTCACTGTGCCATACCTGTATCGCCCACTCCCTGAAACACCGGTATGGTCATCCGATTTATTATAATCATTACCTGATGTTGTGCATGTCCAACTTATACCAGCACCGCTCTTGTCCATAATTATATTTCATTAATTCATGGGAAATATAAAATGTAGACTACTCTACGGCGTCACCGGGAAGCAGTTTTTACGGGCTTTTTTCTTTTCCTTTTTCTCTTTTTGGGTTTATTTATTTGCTCTTCTAAATATTCTTCAGCGGTAAAATAACAGTCATCCGAAAATTGCCCTCCCTCATCAGCAGTAAAATATGCCTCGTCTGCCACCCACTCGCCGCTGCTAAGTGACACCGAGCCATGGGCCTCTGGCGAGACGGCCAACTTTGCCTTTATCTGCTCAATAACTCTTTTCATTGAATCCTGTTGCCAAAGCTTGTCCACCGGTATTTCAATAACCTCAAATCCTAATCTTTTCAGCAGAGCGACTTTCAATAAAGTCGAACCATTCCTGGTTTTGAAATCACCACTCACGTAATGAAAAGGTCCCTGAACGTCAATCACCGTGTTGTAATCTGGCAGTTGCAGGTCAACCGGAGGTAATGAGTTCAGACTCTGCTCTTCCTTAATCTTCAAAGACGGAAGGCTTGACTGGAGCTGATCGCGTAAGATGGATTGAGATTGGGAAATGATTGTCCGGTAATGGGGCTCCACTGGACACGGCCTCCCAAGCCAACTTGCAGCCATGGCAGTGATGAATGGAAACTCTGTATTGCACGGGGATGGACTTTCCAGGCGAGAAAACAGTTCATCTATGTGCTTTTCAAGGGCGTTTTTATTATCGTCACCGAAGTACAGATAATACCTGGCACTGAATACCATGACTCCCCAGAGAGCCATTGATACATCTTGCTGAGAGAGCCGAGGGTTTTCACTGATTCTGTTGACAAGAGAGTCGAACATAGATTTAACCAGGTTCAGTTCAATGGCCTCACCCAGTTTTGCCATGGACCACACCAGTTTGGTGACCTCCTGTGGCTTGAAGTGGTGTTTCTTTTCTTTTGATTTGGCTTTGGCTTGCACATGCTGCAAAAGCGCGGCCAGGGCTTCTTTTAGCTTCGGTGTCTTCTCCAGATCCAACCCATTTTCCAACAGTGTCACCACGGTCCACAACAGGTTGGTGATCTGCTGAGGAATAAAGTGGTCTTTCTCTTCTTTTGATTCGGCTTTGGTTTTTACATGGAGCAGCAGCGCGGCCACGGCCTCTTTGAGCGTTACTGTCGTCTCCAGCTCCAACCCATTGTCCACCAGTTTCGCCAAGGCCCACAGCAGGTTGGCGACTTCCTGTGGCTTGAAGTGGTCTTTCTCTGCTGTTGATTCGGCTTTGGTTTTCACATGGGGCAACAGCGCGGTCACGGATTCTTTGAGCTTCGATGTCTTCCTCAGCTCCAGCCCATTGTCTACCAGTTTCGCCAGGGCCCACAGCAGGTTGGTGACTTCCTGTGGCTTGAAGTGGTCTTTTTCTTCTGTTAATTCCGCTTTGGTTTTCACATGGGGCAACAGCGCGGTCACGGCCTCGTTGAGCTTCGCTGTATTCTCCAGCTCCAGCCCGTTGTCCACCAGTTTCGCCAGGGCCCACAGCAGATTGGCGATATGCTGAGGAATAAAGAGGTCTTTCTCTTCTGTTGATTCAGCTTTGGTTTTCACCCGGGGCAGCAGCGCGGCCAAGGCCTCTTTGAGCTTCGGTGTCTTCTCCAGTTCCAGCCCGTTGTCCACCAGTTTCGCCACGGCCCACAGCAAGTTGGCGAGGTGCTGTGGCTTGAAGTGGTCTTTCTCTTCTTTTGATTCGGCTTTGCCTTTTATCTGGGGATACAGCGCGGCCATAACCTCTTTGAGCTTCGGTATGCTCTTCAGTTTCAGCCCATTGTCCACCAGTTTCCCCAGGGCCCACAGCAGGTTGGTGACTTCCTGTGGCTTGAAGTGGTCTTTCTCTTCTGTTGATTCAGCTTTGGTTTTCACCCCGGGCAGCAGAGCAACCAAGGCCTCTTTGAGCTTCGGTGTCTTAAACTCCAGTCCGTTGTCCACCAATTTCGCCACGGCCCACAACAGGTTGGCGATGTGCTGTGCATTAAAGTGGTCTTTCTCTGCCTTTGATTCGGCTTTGGTTTTTACCCGGGGCAACAGCGCGGCCACGGCCTCTTTGAGCTTCGCTGAATTCTCCAGCTCCAGACCGTTGTCCACCAGTTTTGCCAGGGCCCACAGCAGGTTGACGACTTCCTGTGCCTTGAAGTGGTCTTTCTCTTCTTTTGATTCGGCTTTGGTTGTCACGTGGGGCAACAGCGCGGCTACAGCACCTTTGAGCTTTGGTGTTTTCTCCAGCTCCAGCCCGTTGTCTACCAATTTCGCCACGGCCCACAGCAGGTTGGAGATGTGCTGAGGGATAAAGTGGTCTTTCTCCTCTTTTGATTCGGCTTTGGTTTTCACCCGGGGCAACAGTGCAGCCACAGCCTCTTTGAGCTTGGGTGTCTTTTCCAACTCCAGCCCGTTGTCCACCAGTTTCGCCAGGGCCCACAGCAGGTTGGCGGTACCTTGCGCATCAATATCCCTGGTTTCAGGTTTTTGGTTGCATTTAAGTATTAGTGCATCAAGTAAAGTTGACAATAAAGCTGCCTGAGCTTCCTTACTTCCCTCATTCATGGATTTATGAGAGGTAAAAACACCCGCTGAAGTAAATGAATGAAGCGTTGTCGTCAGGCTTCGCCAGGTCCATCCGGCGGTAGCTTTAAAATTGTGCAACAATGCTATCAGTTGGCGTTGTTCACTGTGATGTAAAGGTCGTCTTGACGCTGAAGTGTATTGCTTGATTAAAGTGGCAAATTGACTGTGTTTTTTACCATCATAGCGAGCACCATAATGAGCAGATATACTCACCAGGTAATCCATTCTTTCTTGTGTAATGAGAGTATTAAAATAATGAACAGGTTTTACTGAATGTCTTGTTGGATGGTTAGCAGAACAGGCGTCAGAAGCACGATAAAATTCATGACGCTCCGGGATATAGGGGAGTGGCGTATTTGCCCGACTGACTGTGCCATACCTGTATCGCCCACTCCCGGAAGCACCGGTATGATCATCCGGCTGATTATAATCATTACTTGATGTTGTGCATTTCCAACTTATACCAGCACCACCTTTGTCCATAATTATATTTCATTAATTCATGGAAAATATAAAATGTAGACTACTCTACGGCATCAACAGGCATTAGTTTTTACCGGCTTTTTTCTCTTCCTTTTTCTCTTTTTTGGTTTTTCTGTTTGCTCTTCCAAATATTCTTCGGCGGTAACATAACAGTCATCGGAACATTGCCCTCCTTCATCGGCAGTAAAATATGCCTCACTTGCCGCACACTCGCTGCTGTCAGGTGACACAGGACCACGGGCCTCTGGCGGGATGGCTAACTTTGTTTTTATTTGCTCAATAACTGTTTTCATTGAATCCTGGTTATCAAGCTTTTTCACCGGTATTTCAATAAGCTCAAATCCTGATTTTTTAAGCAGGGCGATTTTCAACAAAGTCGGGCCATTCCTGGTTTTGAAATCACCACCCACGTAATGGGAAGGTCCCTGAACGTCGATAACCATGTTGTAATCTGGCAGTAGCAGGTCAACCGGAGGTAATGAGTTCAGACTCTTTTCTTCTTCAATCTTCAAAGACGGAAGGCTTGATCGGAGTTGCTCTCGGAAGGTGGATTGAGATTGTGAAATAAGTGGCTGGTAATAGGGGACCACCGGACACGGTCGCCCAAGCCAACTGGCGGCCATGGCAATGACGGTTTGCGCCTCTATATTGTCCGGGGATGTATTTCCCAGGCGAGAAAATAGTTCTCCTATGTGCTTTTCAAGCGGGTTTTTATTATTTCTACCGAAGTACAGATAAAACCTGGCACAGAATACCATGACTCCCCAGAGAGACACCCATGTATCTTGCAGAGAAAGCTGAGGGGTCTCACTGATTCTGCCGGCAAGAGAACCGAACATAGATTTAACCTGGTTCAGCTCAATGGCCTCACCCAGTTTTGCCAAGGCCCACAGCAGATTGACGGTACCTTGTGTATTGAAGTGGTCTCTCTCTTCCCTCATTCATGCATTTATGAATGGTAAAAACACCCGCTGAAGTAAATGAATAAAGCGTTGTCACCAGGCTTCGCCAGCTCCACCCGGCGGTAGCTTTAAAATCATGCAAAAATGCTAACAGTTGGCGTTGTTCACTGTGATGCAAAGGTCGTCCTGACGCTGAAGTGTATTGTTTGATTAAAGTGGCAAATTGACTGTGTTTTTTGCCATCATAGCGATCACCAAAGCGAGCAGATATGCTCAACAGGTAATCCATTCTTTCTTGTGTGATGAGAGCATTAAAACCATGAACAGGTTTTATTGAGTATCTTGGTGGATGGTTAGCAGAACAGGCGTCAGAAGCAGAATAGAATTCATTACGCTCCCGGATATAGGCGAGTGGTACATTCACCTGTCTGACTGTGCCATGCCAGTATCGCCCACTCTCTGAAGAATCGGTACGATCATCCGGTTGATTATAATCATTACCAGATGTTGCGCATTGCTAACTTACACCAGCACCGCTTCTGTCCATAATTATATTTCATTAATTCATGGGAAATATAAAAAGTAGACTACTCTACGGCATCATCAGGCAGCAGTTTTTACTGGTTTTTTCCTCTTCCTTTTTCTCTTTTTTGGTTTTTCTGTTTGCTCTTCCAAATATTCTTCGGCGGTAACATAACAGTCATCGGAAAATTGCCTTCCTGCATCGGCAGTAATGTATGCCTTATCTGCAAATCCCTCGCCGCTGTTATGTAACACAGAGCCATAAGCCTCTGGCGAAACGGCTAACTTTATCTTTATTTGCTCAATAACTCTTTTCATTGAATCTTGGTCATTAAGCTTGTTCACCGGGATTTCAATGACCTCAAACCCTAATTTTTGCAGCAGGGCGATTTTCAGCAAAGTCGAACCATTTCTGGTTTTGAAGTCACCACTCACGTAATGAGAAGGTCCCTGAACGTCTATCACCATGTTGTAATCTGGCAGTAGCAGGTCAACCGGAGGTAATGAGTTCAGACTCTTTTCTTCTTCAATCTTCAACGACGGAAGGCTTGATTGGAGTTGATCGCGTAAGGTGGATTGTGATTGTGAAATGATTGTCTGGTAATTGGGAGCCACCGGACACGCTCTCCCCAGCCAACTTGCGGCCATGGCAATAATGGATTGATCTCCGGTATTGCCTAAGGATGTATTTCCCAATCGAGAAAATAATTCACCTGTGTGCTTTTCAAGCGGGTTTTTATTATTGCTACCTGAGTCCAGATACACTCTGGCACAGAATACCATGACTCCCCAGAGAGACATGCATATATCTTGCTGAGAAAGCTGAGGGGTTTCACTGATTCTGTCGACAAGAGAATCGAACGTAGATTTAACCAGGCTCAGCTCAGTGGCCTCACCCAGTTTTGCCACGGCCCACAGCAGGTTGGCGATGTGCTGTGGCTTGAAGCTGTCTTTCTCTTCTGTTGATTCGGCTTTGGTTTTTACATGAACCAGCAGCGCGGCCACGACCTCTTTGAGCTTTGGAGTCTTCTCCAGCTCCAGGCCATTGTCCACCATTTTCGCCAAGGCCCACAGCAGGTTGGCGACTCCCTGTGGCTTGAAGTGATCTTTCTCTTCTTTTGATTCGGCTTTGGCTTTCAAATGGGGCAACAGCGCGGCCACGGTCCCTTTGAGCTTTGGAGTCTTCTCCAGCCCATTTTCCACCAATTTTGCCACGGCCCACAGCAGGTTGGTGACTTCCTGTGGCTTGAAGTGGTTTGTGTCTTCTTTTGATTCGGCTTTGGTTTTCACATGGGGCAACAACGCGGCCACGGCCTCTTTGAGCTTCGCGGTCTTCTCAAGCTCCAGCCCATTGTCCACCAATTTTGCCACGGCCCACAGCAGGTTGGCGACTTCCTGTGGCTTGAAGTGATCTTTCTCTTCTTTTGATTCGGCTTTGGTTTGCACATGGGGCAACAGCACGGCCACGGTCTCTTTGAGCTTCGGTGTTTTCTCCAACCCCAGACCATTGTCCACAAGTTTCGCCACGGCCCACAGCAGGTTGGCTACTTGCTGTCGCTTGAAGTGGTCTTTATCTTCTTTTGGTTCGGCTTTGGTTTTCACATGAGGCAGCAACGCGGCCATAATCTCTTTGAGCTTTGGAGTCTTCTCCAGCTCCAGGCCATTGTCCACCAGTTTCGCCAAGGCCCACAGCAGGTTGGTGACTCCCTGAGGGCTGAAGTGGTCTTTCTCTTCTTTTGATTCGGCTTTGATTCTCACCAGGGGCAACAGCACGGCCACGGTCCCTTTGAGCTTTGGAGTCTTCTCCAGCCCATTGTCCACCAATTTTGCCACGGCCCACAGCAGGTTGGCGACTTCCTGTGGCTTGAAGTGATCTTTCTCTTGTTTTGATTCGGCTTTGGTTTTCACATGGACCAGCAGCGCAGCCATCACCTCTTTGAGCTTCGTTGTCTTTTCCAGCTCCAGGCCATTGTCCACCAGTTTTGCCAAGGCCCACAGCAGGTTGGCGGCTCCCTGTGGCCTGAAGTTGTCTTTCTCTTCTTTTGATTCGGCTTTGGTTTTTACATGGGGCAACAGCGCGGCTACCGCCTCGTTGAGCTTCGGTGTTTTCTCCAGCCCATTGTCCACCATTTTTGCCATGGCCCACAGCAGGTTGGCAGTACCTTGAGTGTTGAAGTGATCTTTCCCCCCTTTTGATTCGGCTTTGGTTTTCACATGGGACAACAGCATGACCACGGTCTCTTTGAGCTTTGCTGTCTTCTCAAGCTCCAGCCCATTGTCTATCAGTTTCGCCAAGGCCCACAGCATGTTGGTGACTTCCTGTGGCTTGAAGTGGTCTTTCTCTTCTTTTGATTCGGCTTTGGTTTTCACATGGGGTAACAGAGCAGCCACGGCCTCTTTGAGCTTCGCTGCATTCTCAAGCTCCAGACCGTTGTCCGCAAGTTTCGCCAGGACCCACAGCAGGTTAGCGGTACCTTGTGCATCGATATCCCGGGCTTGAGGTTTTTGATTACACTTAAGTAGTGCTTTATCAAGTAAAGTTGACAGTAAAGCTGCCTGAGTTTCTTTACTTCCCTCATTCATGTATTTATGAGGGGTAAAAACACCCGCTGAAGTAAATGAATGAAGCGTTGTCGTCAGGCTTCGCCAGGTCCATCCAGCGGTAGCTTTAAAGTCGTGTAACAATGGTATCAGTTGGCGTTGTTCCCTGTGATGCAAAGGTCGTCCTGACGCTGAAGTGTATTGTTTGATTAAAGTGGCAAATTGACTGTGTTTTTTGCCATCATAGCGATCACCAAAACGAGCAGATATGCTCACCAGGTAATCCATTCTTTCTTGTGTGATGAGAGCATTAAAACCATGAACAGGTTTTATTGAGTGTCTTGGTGGATGGTTAGCAGAACAGGCGTCAGAGGCAGAATAAAATTCATTACGCTTCTGGATATAGGGGAGTGGCACATTCACCTGTCTGACTGTGCCATGCCAGTATCGCCCACTCGCTGAAGAATCGGTACGATCATCCAGTTGTTTATAATCATTACCTGATGTTGCGCATTGCCAACTGATACCAGCACCGCCTCTATTCATAATTATATTTCATTAATTCATGGAAAATATAAAAAGTAGACTACTCTACGGCATCACCAGACCAGGCAGCAGTTTTTACTGGCTTTTTCCTCTTCCTTTTTCTCTTTTTTGGTTTTTCTGTTTGCTCTTCCAAATATTCTTCGGCGGTAAAATAACAGTCATCTGAAAATTGCCCTCCTTCATCGGCAGTAACGTATGCCCCATCTGCGGCCTCCTCGCCACTGTTATGTAACACAGGACCATGAGCTTGCTGCAGGAAAGGTAATTTTGTCTTTATTTGCTCAATAACTATTTTCATTGAATCCTGGTTATCAAGCTTGCTAACCGGGATTTCAATGACCTCAAATCCTGCTTTTTGCAACAGAGCGATTTTCAACAAAGTCGAACCATTCCTTGTTTTGAAATCATCATCCACGTAATGAGAAGGTCCCTGTACGTCGATAACTATGTTGTAATCTGGCAGTACCAAGTCAACCGGAGGTAATGAGTTCAGACTCTTTTCTTCTTCAATCTTCAAAGACGGAAAGCTTGATTGGAGGTGATCGCGGAAGGTGGATTGATATTGAGAAATGGTTGTCCGGTAATGGGGAACCACC
>NZ_JAGHQV010000084.1:0-12028 GCF_017744175.1 Thalassotalea sp. G20_0
CTTTCTTATATTGTCTTTACAGTGTCTTCTATCTAGCTGTTGCTGAGTGCTTTTTATACGCTTCCTGTTTGGTATGAATGAGAAATTCTTACAATGATCAATACTATCATTTAAAAAATGAATAAATAACGTACTCTCTTCACTTTTTAAAAAGTGGGTGTCCTTTTTATTGTATTCTTCACTTTTTAAAAAGTGGGTGTCCTTTTTATTTTTTTATTTATTTTTATTTAATATTTAAAAAATGAATAAATAACGTACTCTCTTCACTTTTTAAAAAGTGGGTGTCCTTTTTATTTTCTGTAAATATATAAGGCAGCGATAATAATTATAAATATTAAAACTGTAGTTTCCTTTGATGCATCCATATTTTTAAGCGTAATGAGAATAAGGCCAAGCCCAGAGAGCATTGCAGCATACATAGCCACAAATCTGACTCCAGCATGATCTGTAAGCCCTTTAATAAAACCCTTCTCAGAGATACTGATAACGATTGAGACAATAAATGCAAAAAATAGAACTATGGCAATAGTGCTACCAGTAAAGGTACAAAAATCTGAATTACACGTGCCTCCTCTTGCTGCAAGAGCTAAGGATGGAAATGCTGATAATGCAATGAAAATAACTTTATAAATCATTTTTATTGTACTCACATATTGCAGTGACAGAGATACTGAATAGAAACCTAACGCTCCCATCAAGCGCCGACGAAGGCGGTCGCTTGGATGGGCTTGTTATGCGTGCATGATTTAGTTTTTACTACGTGAATATTTTGATTACTATTATCTTGACCTGTCTACTGGTGTAGGGCTGAGAATTCAATCTCGACCCACGACGGAGTTTATATGCTGACTGTTACTCAATTGGCTAAAACATGCGATATCTCAAGGACAGCGGTTCTGTACTACGAGCGTGCCGGATTACTTTACCCAAAAACACGTTCTGAAAACGGCTATCGCTGGTATGGGAATAAAGAAGTAAAGAAGCTTCACTCCATATTGGCATATCGATCTTTTGGTTTGTCAGTTGAAGATATAGCAACTCTCCTAGATCGAGATAAACATGTAACGCAAGAGCAAATTTTACTTGACCAATTCAACTCTCTTGAAAAAGAGATACAGAAATTACGGTTACAGCAAAAGGCAATTGTTATGTTACTTGAACAACCCAACTTACTGGAGCAGAACATGGTCAATAAAGAACGCTGGACTGAAATTATGAAAGCTGCTGGCCTCGATGATGAAGCGATGAAAAATTGGCACATTCAGTTTGAAGCTATGGAGCCTGAAGCTCATCAAGAATTTCTTGAATCCTTAAGCATTTCAAAGGATGAAATCAAAGCAATTCGTCAGTGGTCAAAGAACTAAAATTGACAGCGTGTGACTCGACCTTGGGTTGCACGCATAACGCCTAAATCAGGTGCGCCGTAAGCGTCACCTGGATTTTCTTGTTAGGCTTTTATTACCGCGATAAAAAGCTGTATTTAGTGAGCATACCCTTTCCGTTTTCTAATACTTTCTTACCGTCTACCACATATGTAATCAAGGTTTCTCCGTCTCTAGCCCATGCTGTAACTGTTACAACTCCATTGTTGAAAGATACATTATCTACACCTCCACAAGCATGCAAAGATGGGCTGAATGAAGCTTTATTCCCTTTGATTTCAACTATAGAAAGTGCTTCCGCACACGCACTTGCACCAATGCTACCTCTAATAACAAGGTAATCGGAGCCATCAGACATACCTAATAATTTTCCATCTACTTCAATGTACTCACTATGACCTACAACTTTATTGTTAATCTTATAAGTCTGTAGATCCTGAATGCCAACAGAGTCCTTTGAGGAAATTGAAAACTTTCCATGGCTAGTATTTATATTAAAATCAGCGTTCGCACTAAAAGCAGTGGCAAGTAGTGATATACCAATTATCTTCTTTATCATTTTACTTCCTGTTTTTACGTTGTATTTGATGACTTTTGATGCCTAACAGTCGTTTACACGAATCAGTTTCGCATAACATACTGTAGATTCGCTATACGCACCAGCCGATACCCCCATACAGCCCGACTTACACGGCGTTTTGCATTTTAAAGGCTATATCTTCTGATTCGCATTTTGTGATTTGTATATTTTTCGGTCAAGCAACGCGTGTGATGACAAATTGCTTTATTTTCATTTAAAACAACAAATTAACCATTCAGTTGATTTTCTACATATACGAACCAGCTTTTACTGTATAAAAACACAGTATCAAGCAGGACTTATATGAGATTACAAGAACGCTTTCAAACTGCCATTCGCTCTGCCGGTTACTCTCTGTCTACCGAGCGCAGCTACTGGGACCAAAACCGGGGTCGTAAAACCGGGTTCGGTTCTTGAATCTTGAACTCATCGAAGATTAAAAACTGTCTTTCAATTCTTGCCCTAAAATTCTCAACCCACTTTTTCAGTTTTCTAATGCAGAACTATTCGCACTGTTTTTAATCGAGATCTGGTCGTTTAACGTCCAAAAGTCGTAAATAACACCAAGGCCAAGAAAGCCAATGGTAAACAGATACAAAATTCCGGATATCCATTTCCCCAGGTACATACGATGGACGCCGAATACACCAAGGAATGCCAGCAAGATCCATGTAACAGAGTAATCATACTGGCCACTATGGAAACGAAAATCCGCTTCCCGATCCATGGCCGGGATAAGGAAAAGATCGATCAGCCAGCCAATGCCAAAGAGACCAAGGGTGAGCAACCAGATAGTCCCTGTTACCGGTTTGCCATAATAAAAGCGGTGAGCGCCAAGAAAACCGAAAATCCAAAGTACATAACCGATAACTTTACTATGAGTGTCGTTCATTTTTATCACCTGAACCATTGGAAAAACGATGGGATCTTGGTTTTGCACACTATATTTTCTTGACCAGAAAAGTCGGCTTAATGTTTCTCCTACCCAATGTCTTAAATCAAGAGAACATTGCAACACTTTCCTGATCCGCACCCACGCTACCGCCCGTCCAGCCTTTTTCAGGAATAGTCAGGTCACGCTTTTTTGAACGACACTCAATGTCTAATTGCATAGGCATAAAATAGTATCATCGAACAGTTTACAGTGGTATTTGTTTGGCAGGATGCAGCCGATGCCCATATTTTACACTTCTTACATGGCCAATAATTACAATTCTGTTTTTTGTATATATATCCTTCTGCCAATTACAGACAACATAAAAGCAGCTTCAATAAATCCACTTCAGCAGTGCATTATTATCAATGAGTTAGATATCACAACCCATAACTTACACCTGAATATCCTCAAAAAGTACTCCTATTGAAGCACTGTATGTATTCTCATATATAAGTTTTATAGCACGATAGTTCTCAACATCCTCAACTGAATAAACCGATAACAATAAATGGACGTATATTATGAACAAAAGGAACATTTGGCTCGCCAAGGTCTCTCAGCTTGTTTATCTCCCGACTCGCCTTCTGGAGTCCTGCCTTATGCTTCAGCTTTGCGACGGCAGACTGCTCCTGATCTTTGGCTCGCTGGCCTTCGCCGGATTCCTGGTAGCGTTTGATGCTGTTGGCGATCTCGTTAATATCCACCGTCATCTCGTGCAGTTCATCGGTGTAGCGATTACGGTTGGTCACCTTGTCTCGCACAAAGCTGCCCAGCAATGGATTGTCTTGCAGAGTGGAAGTTGGTTTGTCGGCAGCGCCCATTGCTTTTCGGGTTATGGCATCGGCGGCCATCAGGGTATAACTGCCCAGCGACCGCCTCAAGGAAGCCCCACGCCCCGGAGCCATACCCAAGTTTGATGCAGAACAAATTTGCCAGATTATCGCCATGTCTTGCGACAAACCCGAAGACCATGGTTATCCCTTCAGTCATTGGTCAGAAAACTCATTGGCCATGGCAGCAATAGATAAAGGTATCGTCCCATCTATCTCTCAGAGGCAGGTGGGGCGTTTTTTAAAATCAGGCCGACATTCGTCCCGACAAGGTTAAAGGCTGGGTCGAAAGCTCAAGGGATGGGGCGTTTGAAATACACTGCGCCGATGCTTGCGACATCTATCATCAAGCCCTTGTCCGGGCGGAACAGGGTATTCGCACCATTTCCTTCGACGAAAAAACGGGGAAAAGGTTCACTGGATGAAATTACCCTCTGGACACCACGACTTAAAAAAGCGTTAAAACTTCTGGATGATCACAACAACGGTGAAAAGTTTGAGTACGTGTTCGGTGCACCCAACATTGCCGCCAAGCGAGGCATCCAGATGTCACCAGGGAAAAAAATGCACAAAAACACGTTAGACAGCCAATGGCAGAAACTGATCAACCGCGCAATAGATGAAGGACTGATTAACGAGAAGTGGCACCGACCTGAAAGCCAAAGGCGTGTCTGACCACGAAGGATTAGTATCAGGGCATAAAACACTGGAAGCGAAGAAAATCTGTATCCTGATGACCCAAGAAGTACAGGGTAGAAGGTAACAAGAAGGAAGAGAAATGAGAGAAGATATCACCGGGTAATTATCCGGTTTTTTTTGCCGCTAATTACACGACATATCTTTGATAATTGGTGCCCGGGAGAAGACTCGAACTTCCACGACCATACAGTCACTAGCACCTGAAGTTAGCGTACCACTCATATATTTCAACCACTTACCTCAAATCGTTTCAGGAAAAAGTGCGCAAGTGTGTATTATTTTTCGATATTTTCGCCATTTTTTTTAGGACAAATTTTAATGGAAACACGTTGAAGGAAAAGAGTTTTAACCTAAAGTTACTGTAATAATTATTACAGTAATAATTTATACGATGAAGTTTTACAATCTGGAAACAGAGTTCAACCACTTGCAAAACTGGAGCAATAAGGCAGCCACTGGCGGGGCATTAATGACGATTGTCACAGGCCGCAGGAGAGTGGGAAAAACCGCTTTATTGAATCAGGCTTTCCCCCGGGGAGGTGAGCATCGGGCCCTTTATCTGTTTGTTTCGAGAAAGCAGGAACGCCTGCTCTGTGAGGAGTTTGTTGAGCAAATACGCGCTTTGTTAAACGTTCCCATTTTCGGCAATCCGTCCTCACTCAGGGAAGTGCTGGAAATATTGCTGCAATACAGCTGTACCGAACCATTAACCCTTATCCTGGATGAGTTTCAGGATATTCAGCGCTCCCGCCTTTTTTTCAGAACTCCAGCATCTCTGGGATCAGTACAAAGGCAAAAGCCAGATGCACCTGATTTGCTGTGGTTCACTTTACAGCCTGATGACGCATTTGTTCCAGAACAGTAAAGAACCCCTGTTTGATCGCGCTGACAACCGGATTAATCTGCAACCTTTGAAAACCCAATTCATTGCTGAACTCCTCCATGATCAAAAAAGATTCAGTCCGGAGACCCTGTTGCAATGGTACATGCTCAGCGGCGGTGTCCCGAAATACCTGGAATGGCTGGTCAATACCGATGCCCATGAAAACATCTGGCAGACACTGGTCAGTGAACACAGTTTACTGATTGAAGAAGGTCACTACCGACTGGCCGAAGAGTTCGGTCCGGAGCATGGCACGTATTTTTCCATACTGACGGCCATCGCTGCAGGCCACACCAGCCGCCCAGCCATAGAGTCACTGTTGGAAATATCCGTCGGACCACAACTGGATCGATTAGAAAAAGAGTTTGAAATTATTGAACGACATCGGCCCGTGCTATCCAAACCGGGTACACGACTGGTGAAGTACAGAATGGTGGATGCATTTCTGGCATTCTGGTTTCGCTTTATATACCGCCATCGCAGCGCCATAGAAATAGGCAACTATAGCTTTATTCATCAGGTGATTGAACGGGATTACCCCACCTGGAGCGGGCATTGGCTGGAACAGATGCACCGTGAGCGCATCGCTGCCAGTGGGCAATACAATATTGTCGGTAGCTACTGGGAGCGGGGAAACCAGAACGAAATTGATATTGTTGCCATCAACGAACTGGAAAAAATTGCCTTAATTGCAGAAGTAAAACGCAATCCGGCCAATATCCGGTTATCCCGCCTGCAGGAAAAAGCGGAAAAGCTTCGTCAGCAGCTGAAAGGGTACGATGTGCGGTTTGAAGGGTTTTCGCTGGAAGATTTTAGCGATTAAATAATAAAAAGCGGTTTATCCACCACAAGCGGTGAAAACCCATGACATTGAACGCAATATCGAACCGTACAGATATCAACGCCTTCGGATCAAATTCCGGTAGGTTGACCTACCGGCAGTAAGGTTTTTTGCGGTACTACAGTATCAGAAAAGACTGCCAGCCCACGGTTAGCAAGCCATCTCCCTGTCTGGGTACAACCAGCGGATCAGTTCCGGTTCAGTAAGCCCTGCAACCGGTCCCGGTCAAAAATCACTTTCTCAAACGCCACCGGTGAGTCCGTTTCAAAATGGATCGCCGCAAACGCCGGGCAGTCATCATCCTCGCCGTCCGCTTTCATTTCCATCAGGGTGTAACGGTAGGCACCGGTGATCTCCCGGTCGTGGAGACTCTCCGGCAACACACAGATTTTCAGGATCCGGTTGCCCTGACTGAAGGTAAAGGCAGGGCCGGTATCATGGCGATAAGAGATATCCTGAAAGTACCCGGGTATACGGATACCCAGCGCATAGTCACCACCAAACTGCTGTTGATAACACTCCATATTATCCCCAGATAGTTATTGTGTTTTGGTATCACTGTTTTCTTGCTGATGATGGCCTCTTACGGAGGCGAGTCGGCCAGATCACCAAGGCCGTTTTTTATTTTTGATAGCTCCGACCATCCAACTTCGACCTGTCCCACTCATTAGGCCCATGGATCATCAGGCATATCATAGGAATCGCTCCCGGCTCTGACTGCGGTTGTTATTAGCCCCACTTTGCCGCTTGGGTAATAGACCTGAGTTTCACCTTATCACGGTGGGCTGCCGTTATCTTCCCCAATTTATCCTGGCCTGCTTAACTGATCACGAAGGCTCCGGATTCCAGGGGCAATCATTGCATCATTGGGAATATGGACTGAAATCCCGGGATGGTGGATCATATTCACAACCTGTAAAAACACGACGATACAGTGGGATTCAAGGAAAAGGGATGCCTATCAGAAGTCGCTCAGCCAAGGCTACACGACAAGCCGGGCGAAAATCCATGATAAAACGACGATCTTCAGCAAACCTCAAGCGCCTTTGGTCAATAATGCCAGAGAGCTTGCTGGATGATCAGTAATGGTGGGCATAAATAAGACCAGACTCACTGACTTTAATAAACAACTCTCTATGCTCTTTGGCCAACACCTTCAGCCTGCGCTTTTTGTGTGGTTTAACCAGTGCAACCGCTAAAGTAATGGCAGCCAGCTCGGCAACACGCTGGTTATCCGACAGTTTCAGTTTATGCAAACGCGCTATATTCTTCCTGGAAATAGTTGACTGACGCATAAAACCAAATATTTCATTTTCCTGATCAATTGCACATCTTTCCTCTTTGGGTTTCTTAGAGCACTCTTTGCAGATATGGTTCTTATGCCCTTTACCGGAAAACTGTTCATTTGGCTTGCTACAGGCACAAATCCTACAGTAATGACCCATTGATACCTCTTAGTTTATTTCATCGATAAATTTATCTTCCTCAATAGCTTTTACTAACCCAGACAGGAATATAGCATGTAAGATATCAAACAGATCGTAATAAACCACGGGACTCATTAAGTAATATTTTTCGCCCGGCAAGCTCTTTAGTGGTTAACAACTCATGGTAAATCTCGATGTATCGCTTTCTGACACGGCGAAACTCAAGTGAACCATACGTCTCACCCATCCACTCCCGCTCGTTATCCGTAATCGCGTTATTGACCTCTTCTGGCAAGTCATAAATATAATCCAGATTGTGGAAGTTGGATGCATGCCAGATATCATATTCCTGCTCGAGGGGCTGGCCCAGCACGTAAGGGATCAGATAAAGATTTGCCAGCATCAGCTCCGCCAGTTTGTAGCGTGCTTCCACCGGTTTGTTCATTCTCAGCAAGCCCAGAGACCAGCACAATGTCTGGATCGGTTCGCCCGCATCATCAGGAAATTCTTCCTGGTACCAGTTAAAGTAACTCTCTGACTTCTTCAAATCGTTCAGGACAAGGTACAGACTGAACAGAACATAGCGTTTACCGCTGCCATCACTGATGAAGTGATATTCTTTTTTCTCTTTGTTGAGCGCCGATCGATAGCTGGAAATTCTGGCTTTCAGCTTTTTTTCAGTTTCAGGGAAGATCAACATCGAATCTCTCAGATTTTATTCACACGCTTTCTCATCGCGGTGATGCAATTGAAGAATAATGGCTTTGCCAATGGTCGTGGCGGTTTCTACCCGGATAGTCATAGGGCTTCTCTTTTATTAACGTCTGTTTGCACAACGATCCGATCAAAACAAGGTAATAAATTTCTGCTGTATAAGCCTGCGTCCGATAAAACAGTACTACAGATCCGTGCGCAGCTTATTTCACTCTGGATTGAATGTCACCAGACCAATTGCTTATTCTGATCAAAACCAACAGCAGGTTTCACTGTGCCCCAGCTGGACCAACCTTGCAGCAAACACTTCACCTACCGGCAACTGATTGAGTGCGGTGAAACCCGGCAATCATCGTCAATTGATAACCTGCCACTGGCTGAGCAGAGCTGGCAGGCCCTTGCCGATTTGGCGATTCATATACTCGATCCGGTTTATGAGCAGTTTGGTGACCTGGAAATCACCTATGGCTTTTGCTCCCCCCCGTTGGCGACGGCAAGAAAAAACTGGCCAAAGAACAGGGTGTGCTGCCCTCGATATATCCCAAACTGGATCAGCACAGCTGCTTTGGAAAAAACAGAAAGGGAGACACCATCTGCTCCCGGGGAGGAGCCGCCTGTGATTTTCATGTGCCGGACACCTCATCACTGAAGGTAACCACCTGAATAGTTAAACAGCTCCCCTTTGACAGGCTCTATTTTTATGGACACGACAAGCCCATTCACGTTAGCTATAACAGTGAGTCTCAAAATGCAGCCATATGCATAATGACACCCAAAACCAACGGCCAATAATGGCTACCTGAAGGGACAATACACCGTATTTGACTACGGCTGCGGCCATGGCGATGACCTGTCGGAATTACAGGCCCATGGCATCACCGCCAGTGGCTGGGATCCAAACTGGCGACCCGAGGGCGAAAAAACAGAAGGAGATCTGGTCAACCTTGGCTATGTCATTAATGTGATCGAAGACCTGGAAGTTACCAGCCAGTATCCTTAACCACAGCCACTCACTGATCATCCATAGTCGTTTTATAAATGACCTGCCGCCCCCGTTAAGAATCTATGCCGGTTGTGCCACACAGCTCTTTTCAGAAACCGATGGCGTAGACCTGGTAAAAATTCATATCCGTTCCGGCAAACTGACCCTGATGACCTACGAGGGTTTTACAACCCAGCCCATTCCCATGCTTCGTGAAAGGGTTAAGATTAACCTGCGCCAGCGCACTGTCGATTTTTTTTAACTACGGCTATGGCGACTACGACCCACAACCACTCTACTGGAAGTCCCGGTTGATCGACGCAAGTTTTCCCGATTATGGCAAGCAGGAGTCTTTCGATAAACGCCTTTCCGGCTTGAACATTCCTGAGCTGGCTGACGGGCATGGCCCTTCACTAGGAGGCTGTCCGAGAGAATCTGACTGACCTGCTTCGTATAAATCACGAACTCACGATTAAAGGTTACCGGTTCTTCAAAGCACAGAGCGCCATCGCCCCCTCATAATGCACAGCACGAACAGTACAATGCCGATTATCAAAACCGTAAAAGCTGACCAGAGTGACCGGCCACATCCCGATAGCAAAAGATCTATATATGGACTATATTTAGGCCATAAACAGGAGGCAGAGTGATGAGAATTGAACCGATCAGTTTCGTAAAAAAGAATGCGGCTAACCTGGACCTGGAAGAACCGATCGTTGTGACCCAAAATGGTAAGCCAGTCTATGTCATTGAATCCTTTGAAGATAGAGAGCGCAGGCAAGAAGCTACCGCGTTGCTGAAGCTATTGTCTTTTGGCGCCAAAGACGAGGCAGAGGGCAAAACACTGTCGGGTGACCAGGTACTGAACAATATCAGGGCAAAGTATCTGGATAATAAATGATGCGGGTTATCTACCTTGAGTCCTATCAGATCTCTATGGAGCTGGTGATAGAACACACTGCGTCCAGACACCCTGAAAACCTGCCAGGCCATATCGACAAACTCGCTGAAATCCAGGCGGCTTTTGAAACGCAAGTTACTGAGAACCCAAAATCATGCCCCGTTAATTACGACCTCGAACGTTATTTTGGCCTGCAGTTTCGCGAATACCTTAAAGATGGCTACAGGATTCTCTACCGGGTTGATGACTCGAAAGCCGTCATCGTAACCTTTATCTTTATGAGCCAGTTTCAAAAAACCAGCCGGTTATTGGAACAGTTTGTTTTCCGGCGTTAGCTTCTGCCCTGGCCAACCACCGAACCGGTATGATTTAATCACCTTCAGCCTTAAACGTGTCATTTATCAAAACCCGTGGCATCATACAGCCATCTGAAGTATTACCAGCAACCCTCACTAATGTCAGACAGCATCCCCTTCTATGACCTGAATGCCGAGTCTTTTTTTAACACAACGGTCGACGTCGATACCCAGTCCCTGTATCAAAACTTTCTGCCACATATACAAGAACATGGTCATATACTGGATGCTGGCTGTGGTTCAGGCAGAGATGCCAAGGCCTTTCTGGAGCTGGGTTATCAGGTAACAGCATTCGACGGCAGTAAAGCCATGGTCAATATGGCCAGGAATCTCACTGGCTTGGCTGTTGAGCACTCATTATTTAAAGACTTCCAGTCAGAACAGCAATTTGATGGTATCTGGGCCTGTGCCTCGCTCCTGCATGTTCCTTATACAGAACTCTCCGATACCTTCACTCATCTGGCCTCGTTCCTGAAAATGGATGGCATCTTCTACTGTTCGTTTAAGCTGGGCGAAAATTACCAGCTAATCCGTAATGGCCGGAGTTTCACTGATGTAAACTACTCTGGTCTTATAGATATTCTCAGCAATACGCCACTGAAGATCAGCCATCACTGGCAAACATCCGACCTTCGCCCAGGCAGAGCCAATGAGCAATGGCTTAATGCCCTGCTAACCAGGATTTAGGTATTCCTCGTTCTAGTCATATCCCATTTCTTCCTAATAATATAGTGACTTTTTCTTTGATTCAGCCCTATCTGCAATATTTTCTACAAAATCTACCTGACGATTAAAAGAATCTGTGAAATTAAGTTTCTTTTCGAATTCAGCTTTAGAAAGTGGGGAACTAAATACATCTTCATACGTCTTGCAGTATGCAACTGAAAAGGGACCAAAAGAAATTTCACCTTTTGAAATCAGATCTGATAATGAAGAAATCATTATAAAAACCCGCTCTGAATAAAGGTTATATGCCTTCTCATTATCACGGGAAGAGGAAGTCATAAATTCCATAAGAATAATAGAACTTACAAATGCTTTTTCAAGCTTACTTAATTGATTGCATTGATCCAGTACAGCACTAAATATAGTTTTACTAAAGGGATTGCCATAAACAACAAAAGAAGCGAGGTTATTAGGAAGGCCAGCCCGACGTAATAGACTATCAGCCCCTCCTTGAACACCTATCATTTTAAATTTATTCAAAAAACCGAACATAATACATCTGCCTGATAACAAGGCTCAATTTTATTAAATCACAAAACCATAGTCATCAGCATTATCCGCATGTCTTGCATCATTTAACTCGATATTGGTTTTGCACCTAACGCCGCATTCAGGTGCGCCAAAGACGTCACCTGGAATGCTTTGTTAGCCGTACATTGAATTAAGTAGCACTATTGATAACATAATTTGGAGTGTTACTAATGAGAATATTTGGATTGTTTTCAACAGCGATGGATATTGTTGAATGTTTTAGATCCGCAAGTGTCTGT
>NZ_JAGHQV010000085.1:0-10487 GCF_017744175.1 Thalassotalea sp. G20_0
CAGTTAAGCCTGGCGACCATAGAAGGTTAGAACCACCTGATCCCATCCCGAACTCAGCAGTGAAATGACCGATCGCCGATGGTAGTGTGGGGTCTCCCCATGTGAGAGTAGGTCATCGCCAGGCACCAAATTCTATAATCTTTGAGAGTAAAGCTTGAAGATACCAGTTTAGTCTGAAGACCATAGAGCATTAGAACCACCTGATCCCATCCCGAACTCAGCAGTGAAATGATGCATCGCCGATGGTAGTGTGGGGTCTCCCCATGTGAGAGTAGGTCATCTTCAGGCACAAAATATAAACCCCCGATAGCTTGGCTGTCGGGGGTTTTATTTTATCATGGTTAAAAAGTGCAACAGAAAAATCCTATCTTCGCTTAAGTAGCGCTGCGCTTGAATCAAATGCACCTGATTCTGGCCATGGGATATCACCATCTCTGTGAATGTTCTTCTTCACACCAAATTGATTGTTTGTAAGAGCAATTATCTTTTCCAAAGATGAGTTGTTGAAACTTGTTATTTATTTCCTTGGTTAAGTCTGGGTCTCTGACCTGTGAGTGTTCAATGTTTTTGCTGCTGTTTTTTTTCTAACATCATAATCATGCAAAGCTTTTATATTGTATATTTTTTCACTATTTTTATGCTTTAAGAAAAGGTTATCTATATGATCTGATTAATAGTATTTAACCTTATCTTATGCAAAATTATTCATTAATAAGTCTGTGTTCTGGCTCAAGGTATTGATAGGCACAATTTTGCACTGAACAATTTAATTGTCTTAACTGTTAATTATTTAAAAATGATTATGTCTGCTTTCTGTTGATCAGCTTCAGCGTTCCAGCCTTTAGAGCACGCTGATCCATTTTAACTGCTCATGTACGGTATGTTGTAAATGACTCCGCTTAAAAAGGTTGTTCCAATAGCAATCATCTTTCTGGGGCTGTTCGGCTTTCCGGAAATGGTGTTTCCCGAAGGTGTCTTGTCAATTTTGCAGCAGCGGGTGTTGGCCATTTTTATTCTGGCAACCCTGATGTGGGTCAGTGATGCCGTGCCAGCCTTTGCAACATCTCTTCTGATTATTACACTCTTGGTATTGACCGCTTCAAACAGCGCACCTTTTCCGCTCAGGGATGGTCTTGGTGAAGACATGCTGAACTATGTGTCTATTTTCAATAGTCTGGCATCACCCATCATTGTCCTTTTTCTGGGCGGGTTCTTTATTGCTCTGGCCTGTGCCAAGTACAAGGTAGATATCAATCTGGCCCGTGTTCTGTTAAAGCCTTTTGGCCAGAAGTATGAAATTGTGATGCTTGGTGTGATGATCATCACGGCCACCTTCTCCATGTTCATGAGCAATACAGCGACCAGTGTGTTGATGCTGACTATTATGACGCCATTGTTGGCTCGAATGGACAGTGAAGATCCCGGATGTCGGGCAATGGTATTGAGTATTCCTATTGCCGCAAACCTGGGTGGTATGGGGACCCCGATTGGAACTCCGCCCAATGCCATCGCTTTCCGTTATTTTGTCGGTGAGCATGCGTTGTCGTTTGGTGGCTGGATGCTGTTTGCCGTACCGATTACTGTCGCTATGATTGCTTTCAGTTGGTGGTTACTGCAAAAGATGTATCCCTCCAATGGTGGCCATCTGGATGTCCGGATTGATGGTCGTTTTGAAAGAGGGCTGAAGCCGTACATTGTTTATATCACTATTGTGGTGACCATCCTGCTGTGGGTGTTCTCCGATGTCCACGGCATTAATGCCTGTGCCGTTGGCATTATTCCGGTGGCTGTATTCAGCCTGTGTGGCATTGTTGATAAGCATGATCTGAAGCATATCAGCTGGGATGTGCTCTGGCTGCTTGCCGGTGGTATTGCCATTGGTACTGCGCTTGCCTCGTCTGGTCTTGCCGGGTTGCTTGTCAGTATGGTGCCATTTGAACAGTTCGATGCGGTGACCATCATCCTGGGCATCAGCGTGCTTTGTATGATTATGGCGACATTTATGTCCCATACGGCCACTGCAAACCTGTTAATGCCCATTGCCATCTCCATGTCCAATTCTGTGGTCAGTATTGCAGAGCAGGGAGGACTGGTTGTGATGGGTACGGCGGTTGCCCTGGCGTCTTCCCTGGGGATGGGCCTGCCAATCAGCACACCGCCCAATGCACTGGCTCATGCTACAGGGTTGGTGGATACCAGGGACTTTATCAAAACCGCTCAGATTTTAAGTCCGCTGGGGGTTTTATTGATCTTTTCGGTATTGATGCTGATGACCTGGATGGGCTTCTTTTAAGGGGGAATGTCAGGTATGCGTTTTATTTTTGACGTTGAAAGAGATGACAACCCCGAGATCGGGGTTGCCAAATAGAGGGAGTCTGATCAGAAGTAACCCAACACACCCAGCAGGGTAATCACTGCAAAGATCAGAATGACACCAATGGTACTGATGAACTTACCAGCCTTGATAAAGTCTCTGCTGGCAACCATTCCGGTGGCATGGGCCAAAGCGTTGGGTGGAGTACTGATAGGCAGTGACATTCCCATGGATGCTGAGAGAGCAACCGAGATAACCATAAGGCTGATCCCGCCATAATTTTCCAGCCCGCTCAGAACCGTAGCGACTGAAACCGCAATTGGCATCAGCAGGTTTGCTGTGGCGGTATTGGACATAAATGTTGCCATCACCATTGAGACCACAGCCATCAGGAATAACACCACAAAGGTTCCCATGGTGTCGAAGGGAATGGTGTGAACAATAGAGCGTGCCAGGCCGCTTTTTTCCAGGGCATAGCCCAGGGCAATACCGCCGGCAATCAGCCAGAGTACATCCCAGTTAATATTTTTGATGTCGTCGGTATCGATAATGCCTGAAAGGGAGAAAACGATAACTGGCAGTAAGGCGACAGTGTACGAGTTTACGCCATGAATGCTGGAGGTGGTCCATAGCAGTACCGTCGCGGCGGTTGTTGCATAAACAAGGTAGGCTTTTGGCGATTGTTCAAAGGTGCAATCGATTTTAACGGCAAGCTCTTTGATGTTTCCCGGATAAAGTTTACGCAATAATACCCAGGCAATCATAATTAATACCACGGCCATGGGGATGGCAAACAGCATCCACTCGCCAAAGGTGATGGCATGCTCGCCGGTTAAATAGCGAAAAGCAATGGCGTTCGGTGGCGTGCCGATGGGGGTTCCAATACCGCCGATATTGGCGGCAATGGGCACAGCAAGAATAACACCCTTGACGGCATTATCCGTGGTATCAACGTTTGCCAGCAATGGCGTCAGCAAGGTAAGCATCATCGCTGTTGTTGCGGTATTACTCATAAACATGGAGAAGAAGGCGGTAATACCCATCAAACCGAGCATCACTTTCTGGTAATCACTGCCAATGGGTTTTAACAATACTCTGGCCAGGTTGATGTCCAGTTTGTACTTCGTGGCAGCAATGGCAATGAAAAAACCGCCAAGAAACAGGACAATAACCGGGGCTGCCAGACTGCTGAGAATTTCTTTGTAGCTGAGCATGGCCTCCGGATTCAATGCTTCCCGGAGAAAGTACGGGCTGGTATTGGACACCATGGTGGCCAGCAGGCCCAGAATAAGCAGTGACGTTGCATAGGCTGGCACGGCCTCAGAGACCCAGAGCAATGTGGCCATCAGGAAAATAGCCAGCACCCGTTGCTGTTCAATGGTGAGGTTGGCAATAGGGATAAATTCAGCGGGAATGAAAAACAGAAAGAAGAAAGAGGCTGCAATCAGCGACAGCTTGAGAATACGCGACATAGACGTCATTCAACCCTTGAGATGCAAATAACAGTTTAAAATTCTTGGTGGTGTTCATCATGCATCAACGGTGCAGCAAACGTACTGAAGCAGATCAATGAAACATCATTTTCGAAAAGTGAATATAGTTCAGGCAGAAAAATATTGGCAGATTGCATGACTACCTGTGTCAATGCATTTTCAGATACAGGGCTTGGGTAGTGTAATCGGTTGTCTTGCCAGCCACTCCCGCTCCCACCGGGGGATTTCATCGGCGGGCATTGGCCTGGCAATGAAGTAGCCTTGTGCCTGGTCACAATTTAACTCATTCAGCAATTGCCAGCCTTCGAGTGTTTCTACTCCCTCGGCAACGGTTTGCATATTCAATTTGTGGGCCAAGCTGATATTGGCTTCAACAATCGCTTTATGGTTTTTGTCACTACAGGCATTAGAGACAAATGAGCGATCAATTTTCAGCTCACTGAAAGGGATTCGGTTTAACTGCTGCATGCTGGAATAGCCAGTACCGAAGTCGTCAATAGAGAGAGAGAAACCATGGAGTTTGAGTCTGGCCAGTGTTTCCAGGGAAAGCGCAGCATTTTCAATCAGACTGCTTTCGGTAATCTCAAGAGTCAGGAGCTCTGGTGGAATACTCAAACCCCGCATCTTACCAATCAGCATGTCGGGAAGGTCTGTATTGGTGAGAGTGGCTGCAGAAAGGTTGATGCCAACGGCAATGTTTCTGCCCTGCTCACGCCAGACTTGAATCTGCTCCAGTGCCAGGTCGATCATTTTTGTGGTCATGGGGGTTATCAGGCCAGAGCTCTCCATCATGGGGATAAAGTGGACTGGGCTGATAACGCCAGCTTCCGGGTGATGCCAGCGGGTTAGCGCTTCAACAGAAATCATTCGGCCACTTTTCAGCAAGACCTTCGGCTGGTAGTAAAGCACGAACTGATTGGCCTCAATGGCTTTCTCAAGGGCTTCTTCATCAAAGACCAGCTCTCTGGTGGTGACGGGGCAGGCGTTATTCTCAGTCTGTTCTGAGCAGTAAAATTCCAGTAATTCTCTCAGACGGGGGCGGGACATTGGTTTGGGGATATGGCCCAGCACCATCAGGCCATGAGCTTGAGCCATATCACTGACCATTCGGACTAAAGCTGCCTCCATGGCACTGAGCACAATTACGCCCCGGGCAAGCTTTTGCTCCGCCAGGTGGCGGATAAACCGGATACCGTCCATACCCGGCATATCGAGGTCACAGATGACGATATCAACGGCATTCCTGTTTTGCAGAAACTTCAGAGCCTCTTTGCTGCTTTTTGCTGTATGCAGTCTGTCAATATTAAGGCCTGAGACTGTTTGCTCTGCCACCACTCGCTGAAAGGGGTGGTCTTCCAAAACCAGGATACTGAGAGAAGTGATGTTACTGTCCATGTAATGGCCGGGTGAAAATGATTCAATTTATAAATTATGGCGTATTGGACAGTGTTGGAGGTTTTTTTTAGCGGTTATTGGATAAATGGAGCCAGAGTGACAGTTATCAGAAGGATCAACTTCTGATAACTGTTGGCAAAAGATCAGTTGCCAGATTTTATTCTGGACCACTCGCGGGTGATGTAACGCTTCAGTTTGGATGGCAGTTCTTTGAAAACAAAGAGTTTTTCCATGGTTTCATCGTTTGGGAAGACACCGGGGTCTTTAGCAATATCTGCATCCACATACTGTTTAGAAGCAGGGTTAGGGTTGCTATAGGTCACGTAGTTGGTCACATCAGCAATCACCTTAGGTTCCATCAGGTAGTTCAGCATCTGGTGGGCGGCGTCTTTGTGAGGCGCATCATTAGGAATGGCCAGCATATCAAACCACATGGCTGCACCTTCTTTGGGCACGACATAGCGGATATCCAGGCCGTTACCCGCTTCTTTAGCCCGATCTCTGGCAATCATCGCGTCACCAGACCACATCAGGGCCACACAGATATCGCCATTGGCCAGGTCAGACAGAGAGCGGGAAGAGTGATAGTAAGCGATGTAAGGAGAAATCTCTTTCATCTTGGCCACGGCTTGTTTGTAATCCGCCATATCCAGACTATCGCCGGGAATGCCGAGGTAAGCCATCACAGACGGCAGCACTTCACTTGCGGCGTCAAGAAACGCAACACCACAACTTTGCAGCTTCTTCATATTCTCCGGCTCAAGGATCAGAGACCAGCTATCCACCGGGGCATCCTTGCCGAGCGCTTTTTCGACAGCCGCCTTGTTATAGCCAATACCGGTGGTTCCCCAGAGGTAAGGGATACCGTAGGTATTGTTTTCATCAAAGTTGTCTGAGATCGCCTTCATAATGACGGGATCAAGATGTTTCAAATTAGGCAGTTTGGACTTATCCAGCGGCTCATAGACACCGGCACGAATCTGGGTCTTGTAGAAATCGTGGGAAGGAGAGACCAGATCGAAACCGCTGCGACCGGAGAGCAGTTTACCTTCAAGTACCTCATTACTGTCATAAACGTCATAAACTACGTCGATGCCAGTTTTGTCGGAAAAGTTCTTGACGGTATCTTCCGCGATGTAATCGGTCCAGTTATAGAAATACAGTTTTTCAGCCTTGTCATCTGAGGCCTGGAGTTGGGCAGCACAGAGCAGTGCGGCGACGATGAACGTTCTCTTAATCGGTTTCATAAACGTGCCGTGAACCTTATACAAGGAAAATAATAGGGAGCGAGATTATATAGCAGTAACATTGTTCTACAAGTCTGTTCCTAAGTAGCTGGCCATATGGAGTCAGAAATATATGATTTCATATGGTTAGCTACTTATTGTTTACCAGACAGAATTCCGGAGTTATCAACAGAATATCTGGCAGGGCGACCAATTCCTGCGATAATGGGTAGGGTTGTGATCGGTTTGAGACTAAATTGATGCATGCTTTTCGTTCGATTCTTCTGGCCGTTACCCGGCAACACACCTCGGATATGGAGCTACAGCAGGCCTTTCGGCTGGCTCTGGATAACCGGGCCACCTTATTGATCGCCCTGTTTGACCAGAGCCTGGAAACTCTGAATCATCTGCAATTTGTCCCATTGGAAAAAAAACTGGAAGACCACCTCAGGCAGCAACTTGAGGATGAGCTTGAGCGCCTCAAGGCCATGGCCTGGGAGCAGGGGATCGAAGCAGAGACATTGATTGTTCCCGGCCGACCCCGGCAAGCCATTTACAAGGTGATCAAAGAACATCATATTGACCTGGTCATCAAACTGGCGGATGCCAGTGGCGCGCTGACTCGTAAACAGTTAACGGGCAATGACCTGGCTTTGCTCAGAAAATGCCCGGTGCCCATTTTGATGATGGCCGACCGGGATCAGCTCCCACAATTCAATGGCAAAATCCTGGTGGCCGTCGATGCTGGCGACCCGGACTCGGATGCCCATGATCTGAATCGCACGCTTTTACAATACGGTCTCTATCTGGCCAGTCAGGAAAAGGCTGCGTTGCATCTGGTCAGTGTCTGGAATGTACCCTTGGGTCGGCGCTCCCTGAAAACATTGTCTGATGAAGAGCTTTATGAATTGCAGGAAATAACCCAGCGGCGCTACCACAACAAATTACAGGAGGTCATGCAGGAAGTTGGCGTGACTGAGAATGATGACCAGCAGGTATCCATTCATCTGCTCAGGGGCAACCCGGCGACCGAAATCCAGCAACTGGCCAATGAGCTGAATGTTGATGTTATTGTGATGGGCACGCTTGGTCGCCATAAGGAAGGCATTCTGGTGGGGAATACGGCTGAAAACATCATGAACAGCATCTACTGCTCAATACTGGCGGTGAAGCCGGAAGGATTTATCAGCCCGCTGGCAAAAGCGGCCAGCGGCTGATCAAACTGAAGGAAGAGGTCAGGGCTTGAGGCCGCTCATGTGTTCTATCGCGATACTGATCTCTTCATCAGAACAATCCATACAGGTACCTTTGGCAGGCATACTGCGAATACCGTTAATGGCATTGGACAGCAGGCTGCTGAACCCGCCAGCGGTTTTCTCAGCGGCTTGCCATGCTGCGGCATCGTCCTTTTTGGGAGCACCTAACAGGCCAGAGCCATGACAGGCCACACAAAACTGATTGTAAACTGCATCGCCACTTCTTGGGCCACTGCTGGAGCTGGCTACTACCCCTGCGGCACTGGCACACTCTTCACCTGCGAGACAGACGAAGCCCACAGGAGCAAGACGCTCGCTTATCTCACCACGAGTAATTGAATCAAGGTCTGCAGTCGGCTTGGCAAACACCAGCGACGCGAATAGTCCCCCGACTAACAGAATCAAAGCACGCATATGAGTTCCCATTGACACTCGCTTGTCCTCTTAAGGCGATTAATGGCTATCTTATTTTAGGCGTTGCCAGAGCTGATACTGCCAGAGCTGGTAAAAAGTAGCTTAAGACTCGCTGATAAGCTTTCGCCTGTGTAGCCGAATTATTCCGGGCAATGGGATTATAGATCAATTGGTATCCCCGAAACAGGGGTTTATACATTGTGGGTTTCGGTAATTATCGTGGTTTGCCATTATTAAGTACTCGACCGGGGCTTGAACAACCTACTGAGCCAGCTCACGGAACGCAGATGATGAGAGCAGGTCATTAAAAGAAGACTGAGACGCTTTTGAAATTGGTACCAGGCAGCAGTAAAAAAATCATAGACAGTCCAAGGGTGGATCAGTATTATTGGCAACCGCTGGAGCAGCTGTCTGCTGGTCTGGAAGTGCACCCGTAGCTCAGCTGGATAGAGCGCTGCCCTCCGGAGGCAGAGGTCAGAGGTTCGAATCCTCTCGGGTGCGCCATAACGGCGGTATCTGCACTGACAGTAAGTGCTTACATTTCTCCCTTCAAAAAATTCTATCCTACGTATAGCCTACACCTGAGATCGAGATTTTCTCGTTTTTCGCCGTCAGATTGTATCCATAGTCGTCTATATCGATCATTATTTTATCTGTTTTACTCGCTCTTGATCGTTCTGGTCATCCATAAGATTGGCTTTTTTAGACGCCAAAAAATATGGATAAAAATCGTTCTTCATCGTTTTGATTTGATGGAACCGCTACTTCATGGCTCTCTCCTGAAAAAACAGCATATTGACTCTATCACTACGACTGATCAGGGAGGACTCAGCGATGAGCAATAAAAAGGTTATGCGTTTCAGCAAGAGTAAGTTGATGGCTCTGAAACCGGCTAAGCAAGATTATTTTGTGCGCGATGAACTGGGGGCTGGCTTGCGAATCAAGGTCAGTAAGTCCGGAACCAAGACCTTTCAGGTGCAAAAGCGTCATGCTGGAAAAGTTAAGACGATTACTCTGGGAAAGTTTGTTGATGCTAACGGTAGTATGCAAATCCATCCAGAGCAAGCCCAGAGGCGGGCTCGGGAAATTTACAGCGAAATAACACTGGGTATAAAGCAGGAAGCAGATTCGCAAGAAGGGCTGATAACGTTGAGAGAGTTTTTTAAAATCTATCCAAGCTATATTCAGGGGCAGCTAAAAACCGTGGATGCGACGCTGGCTCGTATCAAAAAAAATTTCGCTTACCTCTTTGATTCTCCTCTCAAGGATATAACCCCTAAGGTCATTCAACGATGGCGTCGACAGAAAATTGCGGAAGGCTTATCCAATGGCACAATTAACAGGAGTGTTAGTTCTTTGCGTGGTCTCTTATCTCGTGCTGTTGATGATGAAATTCTGGAAATCCACCCGCTCCATCGGTTGAAGCCGCTTTCAGAAAATAAAATGAAACGAAAGCGCTTTTTAAATGATCAGCCTGAGGTGGAAGGAGAGCTGAGCGAGCTTGATCGATTTATACGGGCCATGGTTGTCCGCGAGGATGCACTTCGAGAAAAACGCCGGAAATATAACGTGTGGAGAAAGGAGCGGGACTATGATCTTCTGCCTGAACTGGATGAGTTTTTTGTTGATTATGTGCGACCATTATTGATGTTAGCACTTTATACCGGAATGCGAAGAGGCGAATTGTTTCGACTGATGTGGTTCAATATTGATCTCAATCGAAAACTTATCCATTTGCCTGAAAGCATCACAAAAACCAGTAAGGGTAGAACGATTGCATTGAGTGATAATGCGCTTGCATTACTCCTGCAGTGGCGGAAACAGTCTGGAAGCCAGGGGCTGGTATTCCCAAGTCCAAAAACGGGCAAGCAATTGGATAACATCGATAATGCCTGGAAAACGGTTTTGCGCCACGCTGGATTAAATGTTGGCAAGGGGGATCCACGGCATTTTCGGTTTCACGACATGCGTCATACATTTGCTTCATTGCTGGTTAGTAAGGGTGTGAGTCTTGCACGAGTGCAGCAATACCTTGGTCATACAACCATTGAAATGACAATGGTATATGCACATCTGGCTCCAGAAAAAGGTGAAGCAGAAGTCAATAAACTGGATTTTTTATATTGACTTTCTTGTTGAAATTGTATCTAAAAACGTGATTTTGGATAAGTCAATGTTCTTTTGAAAAAATGTTAAAAAGTATGTTGCAGGCATGGTTTAAATTTGGTGTAGTGCAAGTATGTACAGTATTTATACTGTATATAGTGCCTGTCAGAAAACCCATGAATAATCCGACTCAACAGGCACTGACAAAATTTTTTTTGAAAACAAAACAGGCCGCTCATGCCAGTCACCTCCTTTTTTGATCAAAACTTAATCATTTCCCCGT
>NZ_JAGHQV010000086.1:0-10412 GCF_017744175.1 Thalassotalea sp. G20_0
AGCACCATCTGTATGTGTTTTGACATTGACATCCACTTTCTTATCAAGCAGTTTTCTCAGGCAATCGGTTTGCCCCCAACAAGCGGCTAAATGCAATGCCGTATTGCCGCTGTTATCAGCGATATTGAAATCCGCTCTTTCAAGCAAATAAGTCAGGTGATCTAATTTGCCCCAAAGGGCCGCTATCATTAAAGGTGTGATACCGTCGTTATCACGGGCATTAATGTCCACTCCTATGTTATCAGCAAGCTCATGCAGACACCTAATGTCGTTTTCTTTTTCGATGGTATAGTGTTCGAAGGTCTTGCCATTAATAAGGGTTCCAGTGATATCTATGCCCATGGCAGCACATTGTTGACGGGCCTTGGTTTTGCTGATTTTGGTAGCTATATGCAGGGCTGTTTCGCCGTTATTATTGGTGGCATTTACCTTCGCTCCCTTTTCAATGAGTTTTTTCAGGCATGTTTTATCCCCATTGGCAGCGGTGATATGCAGCGGTGTTTGACCTTCCCCATCGGCGGCATTGATCTCTGTCGGATTCAGGTAAATGAAAAATTCCCAATAACCTTTTCTGGCAGCAGTGTGCAGGGGCGTCTCACCCTGATGATCGGCGGCATTGACATCGGCACCGTGGTCGATCAGAGTCCAGGCTAAATCCGTATGTTGGTGCTTTAAGGCGACAGCTAACAGGTATTCAGGATGACCGGTGAGCGCCGAGCGGTAAGGCTGATTGGCCAACGTCTTGTCTTTGTCCAGATAACAGTTCAGCTTTCTCAGATTACCGCTACGGCAGACATTAAGCATTCGGGATTCACAATAAGGTGATTCGTCGTCATCGACGCTTTCCCCGTCCTTACGAATCAGTGGCAGTGCCGTTTGCTCGCATTCACTGCATAGGCGTTGATCAAGACTTGTTTCACTCTGCTCATCAAGGTGTCGGGTGATGCATCCCAGGTGGAAAACGTGACCTTGTGGTTTACAAGAGGTTTCCACCAGTGAGTGTCCACCAAATTGTCCTCTGATATGTTCGTCATTTATACAGATAGAAGAACAGTTAAAGCGAACATCTGCCCCGTTTACACCGACACTATTCATTACTTTAGCCCGCTATTTGACTCAAAACTCCGAGTAGGACAAAAAATCAGCAGGGTAAGTTCCACAAAAACAGAATTTTTTAACAAGACGTATGTCGTTAAATCCAAAAGTCAGGTACGGAACCGATTTTCACAAGACAGTGAACGTTTATCCGGAATGCAAGCAATGGTAGACACGAATATCTGGCAACAGTTCAAGGCGCTGATTCCTGAAGGGGCGCGAATCGTCGCCACCATTACCGCTAATAACGGCAATGGCACCAGTCAGGCAGAGCTTCGGGATGGTTCGGTTATTACCCGTCAAAGGTGAATCTGTGGGTGTTGGCCAGAAGGCATTTATTCAGAAGAGATAAAAGGATCTGCGCCGAGCCTGGCGCAGTATGAGGTGGAGGTTTGAAATAATCAAGAATCGGTTCTCCACTCAATTTTATTGCTCACTTTAGAATAGAAGGCAGCTCGATGGTTGGGCTCCATAGTCTTTAAGAAGTTTCTTGCATTCTGTGCGGCTATACTCTGTAGCCTTGTCGGGAGCCGTATGGCCATCGTTATCCTTCTCTTTGGCCAGGAAGGGGGCAACGTCAGGGCTGGTCAGGTTCCAGCGATGACCAGGCTGTCAAGGACAATCCCATCAATCTGCAAACGTTGGATTACCTGGCCAAGAGGCATTCAGACAAAGGCATAATAAACGATGCTGCTGATGTGAAATGCTGTGTTATGGAACTCTTCCATATACTCCTGATGAAAGAGCATTGGAAAGGCAATGACCCGGCGGGGGAAAAACTTTCAGATCTGCTACCATTTTTTGATTTCAATGACATGAAATTTCAACCTGGGTACAGAAATTACATCCTCTTTGCCCTTGCCAAAAATCCTCCATCGCAGGCAGGGAAAACCCACCGGTTCACTCCGCTGTCATCCTGCACAGGGAATGACAGCGGAGTAAAACAACCGGCTTTCTGCCATGCGGAATTTATTCCACGACAATTCCTTAGCTGCACTGGCCCTGTCGGCGTCTTTGCCCAAGGAAAATGAACAACAGCAGAATAAAGGCGGGTATCCAGGTCAGTTGTTTTGGCAGTCGCTCTGCCGGAACTTCCATACGATAAATCTGCCAGTCAAAATCAATACCGGCCTGCTGGGCCTCGCTGTTGAA
Organism: Thalassotalea sp. G20_0; assembly: GCF_017744175.1. Classification (NCBI taxonomy): domain Bacteria; kingdom Pseudomonadati; phylum Pseudomonadota; class Gammaproteobacteria; order Alteromonadales; family Colwelliaceae; genus Thalassotalea; species Thalassotalea sp. G20_0. Next base: position 2,248 of record NZ_JAGHQV010000086.1, read on the forward strand.
GTCAACCATGTCGATGGTCAGGTCATCCCCATCAACCAGAACCTCGAGCCCCATGTGGCGGAACCGGTCATCAGCCGTGGCCTGGTCGCCAGCGGGGAGAATAACCATCTGATTAACCGGTTTACCTTCCAGGGTTTCTCCTGCTACCCACAGGCGTGCATCAGCCTGGTCCGGCAGTGCTTCAACCTGGGCAACAATGTTACGGCCTTCATGGGTTTCATAGGGAGGGTAAATCCTGTCCCACCAGAAGTCTGGCCTGAACAGGGTAAAGGCGATCAGCAGCATGCCCAGGGTTTCGTACCAGCGGTTTTTCACTAACCAGTGGCCCTGGGTTGCGGTAGCAAACACCAGCATGGCCGCAATGGCACCAAAGACGACAATCGCCAGTTGTGCAAGGCTGTCAACGCCGATCAGCAGCAACTCGGTATTAAAGATAAACATAAACGGCAGGACAGCGGTGCGGATATCGTAGGTGAAACCCTGGATACCGGTCTTGATCGGGTCCGACTGTGCAATGGCCGAAGCGGCAAAAGCAGCCAGACCCACAGGTGGGGTATCATCCGCCAGAATACCGAAATAGAACACAAACAGATGGACCGCAATCAGAGGCACGATCAGTCCATGTTGTGCGCCCAGGGTTACGATCACCGGGGCCATCAGGGTGGACACCACAATATAGTTAGCGGTGGTTGGCAGCCCCATGCCCAGCACCAGACAGATAATGGCGGTGAACAGCAGCATAAGAATGATACTGCCAGCAGAAACCCATTCTACAAATTCGGTCATTACCAGACCAATGCCGGTTAGCGTAACCGCGCCCACAACGATACCGGCGGTTGCGGTGGCAACACCAATGCCGATCATATTCCGGGCTCCGGTGGTCATCCCGTCAAGCAGATCCAGAAAGCCTTCTTGCAGATGCGTGGTTGTTTGCTCCTTCCGGAACAGATCAATCAGGGTTTTATGGGTCAGCGTGATGAAAACCATGACCAGGGTTGCCCAGAAGGCAGAGAGGCCAGGGGAGTAGCGTTCAACGGTCAGACACCACAATAAAACCACCAGGGGCAGCAAATAATAGAGACCGCGCTTGATGGTTGGTCCGGGTACCGGAGTGCTGCGTATCTCATCTTCAATATTGTTGATGAGATCAGGTTGCCTGGCAGCCACTTTCAGAAGTATCAGATAACTGGCCAGCAATGCCAGCGTGATGATCCAGAGGGCGTGCTCTCCCATATACTGTCTGGTCCAGCCAACACCGTAATAGACGCCAGCACCCAGCAGGCAGAGTCCGGCAAACGAGCCCGTGAATGACATCAGTGCCTGAGTCTTTGTGCGGGTGACGCTTCTTGGCAGTCCCTGCATGCCCGCTTTCAGGGCTTCAAGATGGACAATATAAAACAGGGCAATATAGGAAATCGCGGCGGGTAACAGGGCGTGGCGAATAACATCGATATAAGAGATGCCAACATATTCCACCATCAGGAATGCAGCAGCGCCCATAATAGGCGGCGTCAGTTGTCCATTGGTGGAGGCGGCAACTTCAATGGCACCGGCCTTGTGAGCGGGAAAGCCGACCCGTTTCATCAGGGGGATGGTAAAGGTTCCGGTGGTGACCACATTGGCGATGGACGAGCCGGAAACCACACCGCTCAGGCCGGATGATACGACGGCAGCCTTGGCCGGTCCGCCTTTGAGATGGCCCAGCAGAGAAAATGCCACCTGAATGAAGTAATTACCGGCACCGGCCTTTTCCAGCAGTGAACCAAACAGAACAAACAGGAAAACAAAGCTGGTGGAAACTCCCAGGGCAACACCAAAGACACCTTCAGTGGTGATCCAGAAGTGCGACAGCGCCTTGTTGAGACTGGCACCTTTGTGGGCGATCACATCCGGCATATAAGGACCGGCAAAGGCATAGGTGATAAAAACCGCCGCAACCACCATCAGTGGTGGTCCCAGTGCCCGGCGGGTTGCTTCCAGCAGAAGCAGCATACCTGCACCTGCCGTAACCAGATCCGGGATAACGGGAGCCCCGGCACGGGTCGCCAGCGCCTGGTGGAAAATATAAAGGTAGGCGGCGCAGAAGCTGCCAGTCAGTGCAAATAGCCAGTCAGTCACGGGTACCTGATGGGTAAACGATTTTTTCCTGGCAGGGAAGGCAATAAATGCCAGGAAAATGGCAAAGGCGAGATGGATTGCCCGGGCCTGACCATCGTTAAATATGCCAATATTGAAAATATACGGCAGAGGTGATGCATTCCACAGCTGAAACAGTGACCAGCCGAGGGCTGTGCCCAGTAATACCAGTCTGGATTTGCCAATGAGCTGGCGGCCACCCTGTTCGGACTGGTTAACCATTTGTTCAGCAGAGCGGGTGGAGCCTGCTGTTGAATTATTCAGCTTGGCGCTGTTTACTGCTTCCATAATATACCTGTTGTTATTGAAGTTATGCGCTCTGGAAATGATGCATTCTTCAGCCAATGGCTCATGGCCTTATAAAAATGGGGGGAAGCGGAATATCCATGAGGTAACAAAAAACGACACTGCTTCCCCGTGCAGCCCTGTGACCCTTGTTGGGTGAGGGCTGTATAGGTCATCATGCAGAATTCAGGCAGCACTCTGGATGATGACAACCTGCATTTGGGAAGGTGTTGCTACACCTTCCCGGATCAGGGAAAAAAAGTTTAGAGAAGACCTGCTTCCTGATAGTAACGTCTGGCACCTTCATGCAGCGGGATGCTGAGGCCATCAGACACCATCTCTTCTTTTTTCAGGGTACCAAAGGCCTGGTGCAGTTTTTTGAAGGTGGACAGATCTTCAAATACGGCCTTGGTCACCTGGTAGACAGCGGCTTCGCTGGCCGCCGTGGAGGAGACAAAGGTTGCCGCCACACCAAAGGTCTGAACGTCTTTATCGTTGCCCTTATACATGCCACCGGGGATGGTTGCAGTGCGGTAGTAAGGGTTGTCTTTGATCAACTGGTTGACTTTATCGCCTGCAACAGAGACCAGTACGGTATCACAGGAGGTGGTGGCTTCCTTGAAAGATCCGGATGGGTGGCCAACGGTATAGACAAAGGCGTCAATCTTGTTGTCACACAGTGCCTTGGCGTGTTCGGCTGCTTTCAGTTCGGAAACCAGAGAGAAGCTGTCGTGTGTCCAGCCATACAGTTTCATCAGCTGTTCTATGGTGCCACGCTGACCGGAGCCCGGATTACCGATGTTGACGCGCTTCCCCTTCAGGTCTTCAAACGTGCTGATGCCGGCATCTGCCCTGGCCAGAATGGTAAAGGCTTCCGGGTGTACCGAGAAAATCGCCCGCAGGTCTTTGTTGGCACCTTGCTGTTCAAAAGCGCTGGTTCCCCGGTAGGCGTGGAACTGCCAGTCCGACTGGACGATACCCATATCGAGCTCACCGGCACGGATGGTGTTCAGGTTGTAAATAGAACCACCGGTACTTTCTACCGAACAGCGGATGCCATGCTCTTTGCGTCCCTTATTCACCAGGCGGCAGATAGCGCCACCGGTTGGATAGTAAACGCCGGTTACACCGCCGGTACCAATGGTGACAAACTGCTGGCTGGATGGGGCTGCACTGGCAGTGGAGGAGATAGCTGCAAAGCCTGCCCCCAGAATGGCAAGTCCCAGTTTTTTGAAAATGGTCATTGTCAGTCCTCTTGATTTGAGCTTTTTTTACCATGGCAACAAGAGGTGGGCAGTGAACATCAGCTCTGGCGGATCCCGGGTCAGTTCCCCGGGCAGATCTGATCGCTTCTGAACCGTACTTCTCGTTCATGGCTGTTATATTCAGTCCGGACAGCATTCCCATGTTGTCCCCTGACTGGTTTGACTCGCTTAACCATGAATGGCAAGCCGAGAATTTGCCTGTCAGGTTATTACGTTTGTCGAAGCAACCTGATGAGGTAGGTGATGCTACCATGTTTGAGTGTCAAGTTCTTTGATTTCTGTCTATTGATTCTCGGTAAGTACTTATGATAGCTCGGAAAAGTTGTCGTCTTTATGGTGCGCAGCATTTTTTATACTTCTTGCCACTGCCGCAGGGGCAGGGATCATTTCTGCCCGCGTTTTCTGTTTTGACCAGTGCCATTTTGGGGTAGACAAAATACCAGTGCCCTTCTTTTTTAATAAAAGAAGAGCGTTCATGGTGAATTTGTTCAGGGCCTGAGAGTGACTCCCTGAACCAGGCCTTGAATTCAACCATGCCCGATTGATCCGCCGCTTGTCCTGCCTCTGTATCGACAATCTCGAGCCTTTGCCACAGCGTACCGTTTGATTGCTGGTAGACTTTCTGCTGTTTGATGGTTTCCTGTTGCCCGGGGTGTGTTGTGGCAACCAGGTAGGGAATATTGCTCAGTGTGTAAGCCGTATAACGGGAGCGCATTAATGTTTCCGCTGTTGGGGCTGGCTTCCCTTGAATATAAGGCTGGCAGCATTCGGTGAATGTTTTTCCGGAGCCACAGGGGCAATGTGAGGGGTTAATGGACATGGTAACTACCCGAAAACGGTATATGCAAAACGCATGAACAAAATTTTAACTTAGGACATCAATATCCGGGTCAGGGGTTGTTGACGTTTCTTTGCTGAACTTACAGCGAAACGTTAACAGGCCCTGACCTATTGCCGCAAGAGCTGTAAAGCTAAAGGCTGTTAAGAACTTAATTGTTTGTTTTTCTGTCAGTATTTATAACCCTGCTGTTATGGGAGCAGGGGATAAACCTGCTGAAGTATTTTAGTGCAGCAAATGCTCTGAAATAAAGTCAGTAATTATTTCTGATCAATCTTATCGAAATCTATGGAGGTGTCTTATGCCAGCTATAGGCAAAATTTCCGGACAGTTTGATCCAACGGTCACAGGCCCCACCCGCAAGCGTGCTGTCGGTCAATTTGAGGGAAGGTCGACCACTGAATCCGGTGCCACAAGACAGACTGGAAATAACCGATCATTCGATCAAACACCCTCACTTAAAGATCGTTTAATCTATCCATTTTATGTCACCAGAAATCGGGTACTGAACATGGCTGTTATAGGTGCACAAGCTGGAGTTTATCCGCCGATGTACGCTGCAAGTGCTATATGTGTCGGAGCCGGTGAAATTATTGGCAATACTGTTGGTGGATTAATTAAAAGTTTATTCTTTCCGAACTCTAATATCCCACCGGGTGAAGTTGGTGCTTTACTCGGATTGTATACAGGAATTTTGCTATCCATTCCTGCCGCCGTTGTTCTAGGTGTGTTTACTACGACTGCTTTTGCTGTTGTTGGTCTGGCTGGCAGCGTGCTGGCTTCACCGTTTGATATCTATCATGGCATGACACTGGCTGACAAAGCAGACCTGAACCCAAAGCAAGTGCGGGTAATGGATATATGGGATGATATCAAAATGCCTGAACTCAGCCAGTTTGTTGACTGGGACTAGGAGGCTGACCGAGAATAGACTGCCCTACTGCGGTGGCAGCAAATTGGTCTAAAAATTTCCGACTTTTTATCCTCAATTTTCTGCCATCCTCGCTTCGGGTGCTATTCTCGGTCAACCTCCTAGTGGGTGTCCTTTTTTTATTTTTTACTTAATTGTTTGCTTTTCTGTCAGTATTTATAACCCTGTTGTTATGGGATCAGGGGATAAACCTGCTGTAGGATTTGATGCAGTACTTAAATAAAGTCAGAAATTATTTCTGATCAATCTTATTGAAATCCATGGAGGGATCTCATGCAGGCTATAAGTAACATTACCGGGCAGTTTGATTCAACGGTCTCAGGATCCATCCCCAACCGTACAGACGGTCAATTTGCTGGAAGGACGGCCACTGAATCCGATGCCATAAGACAGACTGAAAATAACCGATCATTCGATGAAAAGCCTTCACTTAAAGATCGTTTGATCTATCCATTTTATGCCGCCAAAAATCGGATTCTGAAAATGGCGGGTATAGGTGCACAAGCTGGGCTTTTTGCGCCGATAATCACTGTCGGTGGCATTTGTGGTTTAGCCGGTGACATTATTGGCAGTACCGTTGGTCGATTAATTCAATGTTTATTTTTTCCGGGCTCTGAGGAATCACCGGGCGATACGGGTTTTCTTATCGGATTTTATGCGAGTTTTTTGCTCGCCGTTCCTGCCGGAGTCGCACTTGGTGCGGTTGCTGCGGTTGCTTTTGCTGTTATTGGGCTGGCTGGCAGTGTGGTCTCTTTACCTGTCGACATCTATCGTGCCGCCACACGGGATAATAAAACGGACCTGAACCCGGAACCAGTGCGGATAATGGATATATTGAATGAGATCAAACACACTGACATCAGAGAATTGTTTGATTTTGAAGATTCTGATCCTTTACCTTTGTCAATGTCGAGTCTAATTTGATCCGTTTAAAACCCGGGAGAGTCAGGATTCTGAATTTTACTCCCGGTTGCCGTATCGTTTATTGAATAGAGTTTGTGGTATTCACCGCTGTGCAGTGTGATGAAACAGGATACAATCAGCCTATTTAAACCAGCTACTCCAACAGAGCGATAGGCATTGTGCTTGACGAACCCCAGAAGAGAGCCATCCAGAAAGCGTACAGTGCTTTTCTGGAGAGTAAAAAGCTAAAGGCCCGACCGGGGCAGAAGCAGATGATTGCCGAGATTGCCCGAGCACTTGGAGATATTAACACCGACAGTGAAGGCCGCAGAATCTCCGACCCCTCCGTTACCGTGATTGAAGCCGGTACAGGCACCGGAAAAACCGTGGGTTATGTGTTACCTGCGGTGGTGATGGCTCAGGCTGCGAAAAAACGTCTGGTCATTGCCACGGCCACCGTGACCCTTCAGGAACAGGTCATTAATAAAGATCTGCCGGACATTATTTTAAAAACCGGACTCAAGTTCTCTTACACCCTGGCCAAGGGGCGTGGGCGTTATGCCTGTCTGAGTAAGCTGGACCGGCTGCTTCAGGAAGAGGAAGCGACTGCCTCGTTAATGGATATGTTCGCCTACGATGGTTACACCCTGGAAAACGATCAGTCCTCCCTGGCGCTATACCAGAGTATGCTGGAAGCATTTGCCGCTGCCAAATGGGAAGGTGACCGTGACAGCTGGCCTGATGCCCTGGAAGACCAACAGTGGCGAACCATTACCACTGACCATGCCCAATGCAGCGGACGTCGTTGTGGTTATTTCCGGCAGTGCCCATTTTATAAAGCCCGTGGTGACCTTGAGCATGCCGATGTTGTGGTTGCCAACCACGACCTTGTGCTGGCGGATCTGGCGTTGGGAGGCGGTGCGATCCTCCCTGAGCCAAAGGATGCCATCTATGTGTTTGATGAAGGCCACCACCTGCCAGATAAAGCCATTGATCATTTTACCTGTCAGTCCAGAGTCAAGGGCACGGCCAGCTGGCTGGAGAAAGCCGGACGACATCTGCAGAAGATTCTGACCCAGCAGACCCTGCCGGGAGAGCTGGGTGAATTGCTGGAGCGAATTCAGCCTGAGTTTGATGCCCTGATCAATGCCCTGGGTCATACCCGGGAGATGCTGCACAGCATTGCCCGGTTTGAACCAAAGACACAATTTACCACCCAGGGGGAGAGTCAGGTCGCTTATTACCGCTTTCCCCAGGGCATTGTGCCTGAACCATTACGACAACAGGCGGAACGGTTGAAAGCCGGTTTCAGCAAGTGCAGCGGTATGCTGGAAAAGATAGCCAAAGCCCTGGACGATGCAATGGACGGCGATGTTCCCGGTATTGATCGCTGGCAGGCGGAACAGCTCTATCCTGAAATCGGTGGCATGCAGTCACGTATGGAGAGCCATTTTCAACTCTGGCTGACCTACACCATCAAAGATCCGGAGGGAGAGCCGCCCAGCGCCCGCTGGTTGAAATGGAGCGAAGGTGCTTTTGGTGAAGAACTGGAGGTTTTCAGCAGCCCGATCATGTCTTCCATGACCTTATGGCAGACGCTGTGGAATCCTGCTCATGCAGCCATTGTTACCTCGGCAACCCTGGCCGCTCTGGGCAGCTTCGACCGGTTCCGGATGCGCTCCGGAGTGCCTGCACAGTCTCGCTGTGTGGTAGTGCCCAGTCCATTTCTGCATGGTGAGGCGGCTTCTCTGGTAATACCGGCCATGGCCTCAGACCCACGGAATGCGGAAGATCATACTGTCGAGAT